>CANLWQ010000001.1 GCA_947494405.1 Comamonadaceae bacterium
AATAGAGTTCATTCACCGGCCTCAAAATCTGGGAACTGTGGCCAATTTTCAAGACATACTTTTACGCGTCGAAACAGAATATGTGATGTTTCTTGGGGCTGATAACTGGATCAGATCAGACACCATAGAGCTTTTATCCAAAGAAAAGGCCGACATCGTTACCTATGACATCGTGGTCACTGGAGAGCTGAAAGACGAAATACTTGAACGCGTACCTGGTGAATCCATCAAACTCAATGGAGACCACTACTGGCATCGCAAAAACAAGCACCATGGGTCCATGATGTACAGAACCAAATTAGGTCAACGTGTCAGGTATGAAAACAGATTTTCCAACAGCAGCCCCCACCCACAAGAGGATTGGCGTCTTTGGGACTTGATGCTGGCTTCAGGCGCATCGGTCAGCAGCATTCCCCAAGGACTTCTTTTCTACAGAAGACACAGAGAAAATTTTCTGAAATACCAGTCTGAAAACTCTCTCAACAGCGCGGTCACCGCCTAAATTGTTTGACAGGCACTGGCTTGATTAAAATTTGAAGATGAATCAAGAAGCTCTGAATGTCCTGGGAAAACCACTTGTACCCTGCTCTTACGATCCGTTGACAGGTTTTTTTCGAGACGGATGCTGCAATACAGATGAACAAGACCAAGGTAGCCATGTCATTTGCGCAAAAATGACACAGGCATTTTTAGACTTTTCACTCGCGCAGGGAAATGACCTGATGACTCCCCGACCAGAGTACCGGTTCAAGGGACTCAAAACGGGAGACCGCTGGTGCTTGTGCGCACTGAGATGGAAACAAGCTTTTGATGCCGGCGTAGCCCCTGAAACTGTGCTCGAGAGCACGCATATCCGAGCGCTCGATTACGTGACCCTCGAGCAGCTGAAGACAGTTTCAAAAACTTGAAGACATCGAATGGGCACTCACGTCAAGTCTGCGACTTCATTTAAAGGCAATAAACAAAGCCTACCCAGCAAACCTTGTCAGGCCTGTGGGCGCGAAATGACATGGCGCAAAGCTTGGGCTAAAAACTGGGAACAAGTGCTTTACTGTTCGGATGCGTGTAGAAAAAACAAAAACTCTACCAAGGGCACATGAGTTATTCCTTGGTTTGGTTTAAACGTGACCTGCGATGGCAAGACCATGCGGCTCTTGCCCAAGCCGCTGCAATAGGTCCTGTGCGATGCATTTATGTCATCGAGCCCGAACTGTGGTTGCAGCCAGATTGCGCACTTCAACACTATGAATTTCTACGGGAGTCATTACAAGTACTGGATGCACATTTACGCACCATGGGTGGTTGTGTAGAAATTCATACCGGCGAACTTCCAGAAGTATTGACACGACTCTGGCGAGAGGCGCCGTTTTCAGGACTTTATTCACACGAAGAAACCGGTAATGGATTTACCTATGCACGTGACCTCAAGGTTGGCGCATGGTGCCAAGCTAACGGCGTGATATGGCGAGAGTTTGTACAGTTTGGGGTAGTGCGTCGACTGAAAAACCGCAACCAATGGCAAGGAGAGTGGGAAAAGCATATGGCTTCACCCACGCAAGAATTTGAATCATTGACTTTTTGGCGTTCACCATCACCTGAACCCTTTGTCATGTACGCCCCAGGCCATTTGCGACACAACCCACCCTTGCGGCAAATGGGCGGACGCAAACACGCATTAGAAACACTGCACAGTTTTCTGAACGCTCGCAGCTTGGGCTACAGGGGCGGCATCTCTTCGCCTTTGTCTGCGCCAGATGCATGCTCTCGACTTTCTGTGTATCTGGCTTACGGATGCATCAGCATGCGAGAAGTGGTGCAGCAAACTCGTGCGCATATTGCGCAACTACCCCCGCTTGCCAGTCGCCATCGCGCTGGTTTAACTGCATTCACCAGTCGCCTGTATTGGCATTGCCATTTCATTCAAAAATTAGAGAGCGAACCCGCCATTGAGTGGCGAAATATGCATCGCGGATACGATGGCCTGCGTGAACAAGACTTTGATTTTGAAAAATTTGAAGCACTTAAAGACGCACGTACAGGCTGGCCGATGGTAGACGCCTGTGTCACCATGCTCAGGGAAACAGGATGGCTTAACTTTCGTATGCGTGCCATGCTTGTCTCGGTGGCTGCTTATCCCCTTTGGCTGCACTGGCGCCCTGTAGGTGAATGGCTGGCCACACAGTTTTTAGACTATGAACCCGGCATCCACTGGAGCCAGTTGCAGATGCAATCTGGCACCTCGGGTATCAACACAACGCGGGTTTACAACCCCATCAAGCAAGCCCAAGATCACGACCCTAAAGGCATATTTGTTCGGCGCTGGCTTCCAGCTATGCGGCACATTCCAAACACTTGGCTGTTTGAGCCCTGGAAAATGCCAGTCGAATTGCAGCATTCTGTTGGCATTAAGGTTGGCTTTGAGCTGGCAACGCCCATAGTCGATCTAGCAACTGCCACGCGTGAATCCAAACATAAATTGCATACACTTCGCAAAACAACTGAAGTGCGTCAAGGAAAAGAAGCGGTTGTTGAAAAACATGCTTCGCGCAAGACAACACCTCGAACAACTAAAGCCAAACCAATAAATACGAATTCAGATCAACAATTAGGATTTAATTTTTAATGCCACGCCTTAAAACCTTAGTGGAAACCAAAAAACTGAGCGCAGGGGACATCTCAGCTGTGATTCAAATGGCATGGGAAGACAGAACTACGTTTGAAACCATCATGGAACGCATTGGCGTCAGTGAATCTGAAGTCATCCAAATAATGCGATCGGAACTCAAACCGGATTCATTTAAGTTATGGCGAAAAAGAATGAAGGGTAAGGTGACCAAGCACCGTGCGCTTCGTTCGCCTGAAATGAAATTCTCAGATCACGCCATCGCCGACCACAGACGTGCAAATTGTTAAGCTCAGTAAATTTAGGATAAAAAAATGAATGACGATCCAAGGTGTTGCGGAACAGGAACTTGCATCATCAATCCTGAAGGTGTGTGTTGGTGCGGACAGGTATGGGACGGCGAAAAAATGTCTATGCCAAAACTTAGTCATGAACTGCCCAACCCCATTAAGGACTACAAAGCACAGTCTATAGATGGGTTTGAAAACCAATCTGAGTGAGGTGGTTTCATTTGAATTGAGTTGATGAAAAGAAAAGCATATTTGGCTCTTTTGGCAGTGACACTTCTGGCTGTCGTTTCCATCCATGTGCACTGGACCACAAGCGACAATGGCACATTGCTGGTCATCGATAACAAGCCAGTAGATTTCCTTGGGGCTATCAACAACCAGTGGAACCGGGTCGCCAGAACATGCAGTGCAGTGACTCGCCTGTCACCTCATGAGGAAAAATATCAAACTGTGCAATCTCTTATAAGAAATTACAGTCCGCCAAGCTCTCAAACCGCTGTTATTGCCAGCGCTTGGGCTTTGGAATCATGGACTTTGGTTGAGGTTGAATTTCAAGACCTTCTTCCTGCAGTTGTGCTTATTCAAACAACAGACAATCAAACGCAGATAGTGCCTAATGCTGTATGGAGTGGCTACACACAGCCTTGGAAAGCTGCACCATACATTCGAAACTACATTGAACAACAAGTGCCACAGATGCCTGTTGCACTGACCCGCTGCTTTGATCCGCAATCACAGTCATTCAATTAACTGGACGTCTATGGAAACCGATAAGAAAAAAATATCACCCACAGCACTCAAACTGGGTACAGCTGGACTCATTCCTTTTATTGTTTTAGCGGGTTCTAGCATTGCCATACCCTCTTCCTATAAAGACATCATTCTCTTGTGCTTGCTGGCATATGCAGCCAGTATTTCCAGTTTTCTTGGGGCTATTCACTGGGGTCTGACCATGCGCGATGTAAATCCTAACCGGATGTATTTGATTTGGGGGGTCATACCCAGTTTGATTGCATGGATCAGCCTGTTGCTCAACCCAGACTTAGGCTTATGGCTTATCACTGCCTTGCTATGGATCTGCCTACTCGTTGACGCCAAAATTTATCCTACATATGGTCTTAGCCACTGGCTACCCATGCGCTTGTTTTTAACCACCACGGCCAGTGCTGCGTGTTTAGTTGTCAGCCTAGGACCACTGCAACACAATTGATATTTAGGCTTCGGAATTGATGCGGTGGAATGGGGTGAAGCACCTCTCAGCTGAGGCTATAACCATCGACCAAAATCAGATTTCCAGTTGAATTGTCTTTGCGATGATGAATGATCGCTTGATATGCATCGCTGTGGTACCAAGCTTCAGCTTGTTCTCGGCTGGGAAATTCAAGAACCACATTTCGGCCCCCCAAACTTTCGCCTTCTAGTTGAGTTGTTGTCCCACCCCGGACCAAATAGCATCCGCCAAAGTCTGAAATAGTTTGGGGAACATGCTTTTGATATTCAGAATAGCCCTCTGGATGCGTTATTTTTATGTTTCCAACAAAGTAAGCTTTAGTCATGGCAAGACTTGAATTTAAGGTGTGAGTGGGAAAAGATTAAAAAAGTAAATCCTGAAAACCACCTAAGCAGTTGATAGTCTTGAGGATTTTTTACATTGGTGGGTCGTAGTGGGATCGAACCACTGACTTCCACCGTGTGAAGGTGGCACTCTACCGCTGAGTTAACGACCCAAGTGAGCAAGTATTTTACACCGCAATATTTCGCCAAATCGTTTTGCCACCACTGGCTTTGTCAATGTCTAAAAGTACTTGCTCATGCGCCAAAACTTCTTGGTCATTGGGCAACACAATGGGCAAAATAAAGTTGGACACATCAACTTTAACCACATTGCCAGAAGCATCTAAAGACTCACTGGCGTCAATCATCAGTGCATTTTGGCCGCGGGTCAAACAGATGTACACATCGGCCAGCAGTTCGGCATCTAACAAAGCACCATGCATAGTACGCGCTGAATTATTAACCCCCAAACGGTCACAAAGCGCATCCAGTGAATTTCGTTTTCCTGGGTAAATCTCTTTTGCCATGGCCAAAGTATCGAGAATTTTGACAACATGGTTTTGCAAAGGAAGGGAGCCACAGTTTTGAAGTTCTTTGTTTAAAAACCCCACGTCAAAGGCGGCGTTATGGATGATTAACTCAGCGTCTTTGATAAACCCAAGGAACTCATCAGACACTTCAATAAATTTTGGCTTGTCCAATAAAAATTCATTGCTGATGCCATGAACCTTTAAAGCATCCTCATGGCTTTCACGCTCGGGATTCAAATAGTAATGAAATGTTCGCCCTGTCAATTTGCGATTGATTAACTCAACACACCCAATCTCAATGATTCTGTCACCGGCATCAGCCGATAAGCCGGTGGTTTCTGTATCTAAAACAATTTGACGCATGAAGCTTAGTGATTTTCTTTGGCGTGATTAATGGTGTAACGGGGAATTTCAACCACTAAGTTTTTTGTTCCCACCAAGGCTTGGCAAGCTAAGCGTGAATAAGGCTCTAACCCCCAAGCACGATCCAATAAATCATCTTCATCTTCTTGTGCAGGATTGAGGCTCTCAAAACCTTCTTTCACAATGACATGGCAAGTCGTACAAGCACAGCTCATGTCGCATGCATGTTCAATTTGAAGATCATTTTCCAGCAAGGCTTCGCAAATCGAGGTCCCAGGGCTGGCGTGAATTTCTTTACCCTCTGGACAATATTGTGCGTGCGGAAGTATGCGTATGGTGGTCATTAGATGGATTCTATGGTCTTGCCCGACAAAACTTTTCGAATGCTTTCATTCATGCGTAACGCAGCGAAAGCTTCGGTACCTTTGGCTAAATCTTCTGTGGTCTTTTCAATCAACACATGGTCTTCTGTCTGCTTGGCTTGGACCGCGGCTTGCATCAATTGATCAATATGGCGTTTCTCATCCGCAGTCAACAAATGTGCATCTGACTGCAAGGCACTTTGGGTTGCTAAGCACATGCGATCGACTTCAAGTCGGGACTCGGCCAAAGCTCTTGCGTTCTTATCGAAATCAGCCGTGTGAAAACTGTCTTGCAGCATGTTGGTGATCTGCTCATCCGACAAACCATAGCTTGGCTTGACTTCAATTTGAGACTCCACACCGCTGTTGGTTTCTTTCGCAGCCACTGAAAGCAGACCATCTGCATCCACAGTGAAAGTCACGCGAATACGCGCTGCGCCTGCTGCCATGGGAGGAATACCCCGCAGTTCAAAGCGCGCAAGGCTGCGGCAATCTTTGACCAAGTCCCTCTCGCCCTGAACAATATGAAGCGAAAGTGCCGTCTGACCATCTTGGTAGGTGGTGAAATCTTGCGCCATAGCAGTTGGTATGGTTTGATTTCGCGGAACGATGCGCTCTACCAGTCCGCCCATGGTCTCGATACCCAAAGATAGGGGTATGACATCCAATAAAAGCATATTGCCATCAGGATTGTTGCCAACCAACTGATTGGCTTGCAAGGCGGCCCCCAGAGCCACCACTTCATCAGGATTTAAGTTGTTCAGTGGCTGACAATTCAACAACTCACCGACTGCCTTTTGAACAAATGGCATGCGGGTTGAACCGCCCACCATCACAACGCCTTGAATCTCAGCAGCAGTGATTTGCGCATCTCTAAGAGCCTTCTTCACTACAGTTAGCGTGCGCTGAGTTAAGGCCAAGGACAAAGTTTCAAATACTTCACGCGAGACTTCAACACTTAAATGCCCATCAGATAATTCGACTTCAAACAAAGCAGTTTTCTCAGATGACAATGCCTCTTTGCATTGACGTGCAGCGACCAATATATTGCTTTTATCAGCGTCGGTGAGTATTTGTCTATGGGTTATTTCAAGCACATGTTTAGCCAATGCTCTGTCGTAGTCATCCCCGCCCAAGGCAGAGTCGCCACCGGTGGAGAGAACTTCAAACACCCCTTGGCTTAAACGAAGCACTGATATGTCGAATGTGCCGCCGCCAAGGTCGTAAACAGCATAAATACCTTCAATTGCGTTATCAAGACCATAGGCCAATGCCGCAGCTGTTGGCTCATTGATCAGCCGCAAAACATGGATGTTGGCAAGCTTGGCCGCATCTTTGGTTGCTTGACGTTGTGCGTCATCAAAATAAGCCGGAACTGTAATCACAGCCCCATAAATATCATCATCAAAAGTATCTTCTGCTCGCTGCCTAAGGCTTGCCAAAATTTCTGCACTGACCTCGACTGGAGATTTATCGCCATCGATAGTTTGCAGGGTCAACATGCCCGGACTGTCTACAAACCTGTACGGTAAATCGTTTGCATTGGCTATGTCTTTTAAAGCTCTGCCCATGAATCTTTTAACAGACACGATGGTGTTGGCTGGGTCTTCTGCTTGTCTTGCTAAGGCCTCAGCGCCAATCAAACGTCGATTGTCAGATAAGTACCTGACAGCTGAGGGCAAAATCACACGTCCTTGATGATCGGGCAGGCACTCTGCAACACCGCTCCTGACGCTTGCAACCAATGAGTGGGTGGTGCCAAGATCAATACCAATGCCTATGCGTCTGGCATGTGGATCTGGTGCTTGACCAGGTTCAGATATTTGTAACAAAGCCATCTCAGCAATTACCCCTTACACGTTTTCCAATTGCTCAAGACGCTTGTCTATATCAACTTCAAAACGCTCCATAAACATCAAAGCTCTTACTTCCACAGCAGCATTTGTCCAGTCTTTATCTCTGTCTATAAAAGCTTCGCATCGCAAAAAAGCAGCTTCTTTGGCAGCCAACAACTCTTCACGTAATCTAACCATGCCGCTCAATGAAGCAGTTTCTTCCAACTGCTCTCTCCAATGAATTTGCTGAAGAAGAAATTCGGCTGGCATTCGGGTATTTTCTTCTGCCTGTATGCGAACACCATTTAATTCACACAAATAGGCAGCGCGCTTAAGCGGAAATTTAAGACGCTGATACGCTTCGTTGACTCGAACTGAATACTGCATGGCAACCCTTTGCGATGCAGCTTCGTGGGTAGAAAAATTATCTGGGTGAATGGAGCGCTGAAGGTTCTTCCAACGATCATCTAAAAGTTGGCGATTTAATTTAAATCCAATCGGTAAATTGAAAAGCTCAAAATCATTCGAAGACAGCGACAAATGCTGTAGGTCATTGACCGCAACCATTTTCAAACCCTGAACGACTCACCACAACCACATCGATCACGTTCGTTAGGGTTATTGAATTTAAAACCTTCGTTCAAGCCTTCACGAACAAAATCCAACTCAGTGCCATTGAGGTAAGCAAGACTCTTGGGATCAATCAATATTTTTAATCCATGGGCTTCAAAAACAATATCTTCATTGCCCAAATCGTCAACGTATTCAAGTTTGTAAGCCAGACCAGAACAACCCGTGGTTTTAACGCCAAGGCGAACGCCAACACCCTTGCCTCTTTTGGCAAGGTATTTGTTGACATGCCGTGCTGCGGCTTCGGTCATAGAGACTGACATATCAGTGTGCGTTTTTCTTTTTGTAATCTTCAACCGCTGCCTTGATGGCATCTTCAGCCAAAATGGAGCAGTGAATCTTGACTGGGGGCAAGGCCAGTTCTTGGGCAATCTCACTGTTCTTCAAAGATGCGGCTTGGTCTAAGGTTTTGCCTTTAACCCATTCTGTCACCAAAGAAGATGAAGCAATCGCTGAGCCGCAGCCGTAGGTTTTAAAACGGGCATCTTCAATTACACCAGTCAGCGGATTAACTTTGATTTGTAACTTCATGACGTCGCCGCAAGCAGGCGCGCCCACCATGCCGGTTCCTACGGAATCGTCACCCTTGTCAAATGAGCCCACATTTCGTGGATTTTCGTAATGGTCAATGACTTTTTCGCTGTATGCCATGTTTGTCTCCGTCAATAAATCAGTGGGCTGCCCATTGGATAGTGCTGAGATCAACACCATCTTTGTACATTTCCCATAAAGGGCTGAGATCGCGCAATTTGCTTACATTGGCGCGAATAGTTGAAATAGCGTAATCAATTTCTTCTTCAGTTGAGTAGCGTCCAACAGTCATGCGCAAACTGCTGTGAGCAAGTTCGTCACTGCGCCCTAACGCGCGCAAAACATAACTGGGTTCTAGGCTCGCAGAAGTGCATGCTGAACCTGAAGAAACCGCCAAACCCTTTATACCCATAATCAGAGACTCGCCCTCAACAAAATTGAAGCTGATATTGAGGTTGTGTGGCACACGTTGGGTCAGATGGCCATTCACGAAAACTTGCTCAATGTCTTTCAAACCGTTCAAGAGTCTTTGTTGAAGATGGCGAGCTTTGGCAATGTCTTGCGACATTTCAAGCTTAGCGATGCGAAACGCTTCACCCATGCCCACACACTGATGAGTCGGCAAAGTACCACTGCGCATACCGCGCTCGTGGCCACCGCCGTGCATTTGTGCTTCCAAACGAACGCGGGGTTTACGACGCACATAAAGTGCACCAATACCTTTAGGTCCATAAGTTTTGTGAGAAGCAAGACTCATCAGGTCGACAGGAAGCTTCTCTAAGTCAATCTCAACTTTTCCAGTCGACTGTGCGGCATCGACATGGAAAATAATGCCTTTTTCACGACACAAATTGCCTATAGCAACGATGTCTTGAATCACACCGATTTCATTATTGACATGCATGACGCTGATCAAAATAGTGTCAGCGCGAATAGCATCTTTCAAGCGGTTAATGTCTAGCAAACCATCTGCTTGAACATCAAGATACGTGACTTCAAAGCCTTGACGCTCTAGTTCTCGCATGGTGTCAAGAACAGCCTTGTGCTCTGTTTTGACAGTAATCAGGTGGCGACCTTTGGTCTTGTAAAAATTGGCTGCACCTTTGATAGCCAAGTTATTGGATTCGGTCGCACCCGAGGTCCACACAATTTCGCGTGGGTCTGCACCAATGAGTGCAGCAACATCTGCGCGAGCCTTTTCAACTGCCTCTTCAGCTTCCCATCCCCAAGCGTGGCTGCGTGAAGCTGGATTTCCGTAGTGCTCACGCAACCAAGGAATCATGGCTTCGACCACACGCTCATCACATGGATTGGTAGATGAGTAGTCAAGGTAAATAGGGAAATGCGGCGTCATATCCATGAAAAATCAACCTTTAGCGAAGATATTGCCTAAAGCAAAAACTGAATTAGGTGCATTGACACGAATAGGCTTGACAACGGGCAACGCAGAGATGGCACGTCGGTTCATGGGCTTTTCTTCTACTTGCAAACCTTTGGCAAGTTGATCATCCACCAGTTTTTGCAAATGAACCGAGTTGAGAAACTCGATCATGCGCTGATTCAAAGACGTCCAAAGCTCGTGGGTCATACAACGACCAGATTCGCCAAGACAGTTTTCTTTGCCAGCGCAATGTGTGGCGTCAATAGGCTCATCCACCGACAGAATGATGTCTGCAACTGAAATTTCGGTGGCTTTACGCCCCAAGGTATAACCGCCGCCGGGCCCACGAGTGGACTCCACTAACTGGTGGCGACGCAACTTGCCAAATAACTGCTCAAGATAAGACAGGGATATCTGTTGACGCTGGCTGATGGATGCCAAAGTAACAGGGCCATTGCTTTGGCGCAAAGCCAAGTCAATCATGGCAGTGACAGCAAAACGACCTTTGGTGGTTAAACGCATATGAAACTCCTGAATGGGCTTTCTCGACTGGTTTAGTCAACTATACCATAAACCCAAATGAAATAGTCGGGTATATAACTTCTTTCAAAGAACACCGGAGATTTACAAGGCCAAGCTGTCTTTAGGCGCAGCACCAAAGGTCAGTGCACGCAAACGATTTAACTGATCCCTAGCGCTGGCAGCGGCTTCAAATTCTAGATTTCGCGCAAATTCCATCATCTGCTTTTCTAATCGCTTGATCTCTTTAGCGACATCTTTCTCGCTCAAGTCTTCAATCCTCGCCTGCTCGAGCTCAAGGCGCATGGATGCCTTGTCAGATTTTTCGCTGTAGACACCATCAATCAAATCTCTGATAGCTTTGATAACACCACGTGGGGTGATCTCGTTAGCAACATTAAATGCCACCTGCTTGGTTCGGCGTCGTTCGGTCTCGCCAATAGCCCGCTTCATAGACTCTGTCATGCGATCTGCATAAAGAATAGCTCGGCCCTCTAGGTTTCTGGCTGCACGACCTATGGTTTGTATCAAGCTGCGCTCGGATCGAAGAAAACCTTCTTTGTCGGCATCCAAAATAGCAACCAATGAAACCTCTGGCAGATCCAAGCCCTCGCGGAGTAAGTTGATACCTACCAAAACATCAAAAGCCCCAAGTCGCAGATCACGCAAGATTTCAACACGCTCTACTGTGTCAATGTCGCTGTGCAAATAGCGAACCTTAACGCCGTTGTCGCTGAGGTAATCGGTAAGTTGTTCTGCCATGCGTTTTGTCAAAGTGGTGATCAGCACCCTTTCACTTTTGACAACACGGATGCGAATTTCTTGCAGTACGTCATCAACTTGGTTGGTCGCTGGACGCACCTCTACTTCTGGATCAACCAAACCTGTAGGACGAACCACCTGCTCCACGATTTGTCCTGAATGCGTTTTTTCGTAATCTGAGGGAGTTGCAGACACAAAAACAAGTTGACGCATGCGTTGCTCGAATTCCTCTAACTTCAAAGGTCGGTTGTCAAGCGCGCTAGGCAAACGAAAACCATATTCCACCAGTGTGGTTTTACGGGCTCTGTCACCGTTGTACATGCCTGAAAACTGTCCCATGAGGACATGGCTTTCATCAAAAAACATGAGCGCGTCTTTGGGCAAGTAGTCTGTCAAAGTACTGGGAGGCTCGCCAGGCGCCACGCCAGACAAGTGTCTTGTGTAATTTTCAATGCCTTTGCAGTGACCCACTTCGCTGAGCATTTCCAAATCGAATCGGGTTCTTTGCTCCAAACGCTGAGCTTCCACCAACTTGCCCATACCCACCAACTCTTTCAGTCGCTGACCAAGTTCAACCTTGATAGTTTCCACAGCCGCCAAAACTTTGTCTCGCGGCGTAACGTAATGGCTAGAAGGGTAAACAGTGAAGCGTGGGATTTTTTGACGTACGCGGCCGGTCAGAGGGTCCAGCAGTTGGAGGCTTTCAATTTCATCGTCAAACAACTCAATGCGAATGGCGAGTTCGCTGTGTTCTGCCGGAAAAATATCAATGATGTCTCCGCGAACACGAAAACGTCCGCGGGCAAAGTCCATGTCATTGCGGTCATATTGCATTCTCACCAATTGGGCAATGATGTCTCTTTGTCCGGGCTTGTCTCCCACTCTCAATGTCATGACCATGCGGTGATAACTCTCGGGCTCACCAATACCGTAGATTGCAGACACTGTGGCCACAATAATGACATCGCGACGCTCGAGCAAGCTTTTGGTGCAGGACAGCCTCATCTGCTCAATATGCTCATTGATGGCGCTGTCTTTTTCAATGAATAAATCTCTTTGCGGCACATAGGCCTCGGGCTGGTAGTAGTCGTAATAACTCACGAAATATTCAACCGCGTTCTTGGGGAAAAACTCGCGAAACTCGCTGTAGAGCTGTGCTGCCAACGTTTTATTGGGCGCATAAATAATCGCGGGTCGCCCCATTTGGGCAATCACATTGGCCATAGTGAATGTTTTGCCCGAGCCGGTCACCCCAAGCAGCGTTTGAAACATTTCTCCATCATGCATGCCTTCAACCAGTTGAGCAATCGCATGAGGCTGGTCTCCCGCCGGAGGATAGGGCTGAAATAACTCAAAGGGTGAGCCGGGGTATGTCAACCATTTGCCCTCTTTGTTTTCGGGGTTCTTATGGATTTCTTCTAAATCAGAAAGCGACGACATGTTCCGTTTACCAAGGACGAGCTCTTACAAGCCGTTAAAATTGCGAATAACCGTGTAGCCTAACCCAGACTGAACGGTTTTTTTGTAGAGTCTTTTGTTTAAATTTTAAGGATTGACGATGTCACTGTTTTCCGCTGTCGAAATGGCACCCCGAGACCCCATTTTGGGTCTGAACGAACAGTTTGCAGCAGACAAATCTCCTCACAAAGTCAATTTAGGGGTGGGCGTTTATTTCAATGCAGAAGGAAAATTGCCTCTGCTTGAGTGTGTGCTGCTGGCAGAAAAAGCTTTGATGGCAAAACCAGTGGCCAGAGGCTATTTACCTATAGATGGCATCGCTGCTTACGATAACGCTGTCAAAGGCTTGGTTTTTGGATCGGATTCACAGGCCGTCACATCAGGTCGTGTCGCTACTGTTCAAGCCATTGGCGGAACAGGTGGACTGAAAATTGGCGCTGATTTTTTACACAAGCTTAATCCTCACGCCAAGGTCATGATCAGCGACCCCAGCTGGGAAAACCACAGGGCTTTGTTTTCTGCCGCAGGCTTTGAGGTTCAAACCTATGCCTACTACGATGCCCAAAAGCGAGGCGTTGATTTTGAAGGCCTGATTGCCAGCTTAGAGGCTGCATCTTCAGGTACCGTTGTGGTTCTTCATGCTTGTTGCCATAACCCCACCGGATACGACTTAACACCCGAGCAGTGGGACAAGGTCATCATGACCATCAAGGCCAAACAATTGACCCCTTTCATTGATATGGCTTACCAGGGTTTCGGTTTTGGCATTGCTGAAGATGGGGCTGTGATTCAAAAATTTGTCGATGCCCAGATTAATTTTCTGGTGTCCACATCTTTCTCCAAAAGCTTCAGTCTCTATGGTGAGCGGGTGGGCGCTTTATCTGTGTATTGCGAGAGCGCTGAAGAAGCCGCAAGGGTTTTGTCTCAACTGAAAATAGTGATCCGCACCAACTACTCCAATCCGCCCACGCATGGTGGCGCAGTGGTGGCCGCTATCCTCAACGACAAAGAGCTACGCACTTTATGGGAGCAGGAACTCGGCGAAATGCGTGTACGTATCAAGTCTATGCGCCAAAGTTTGGTTGATGGCCTGAAAGCTGCGGGCATCAGTCAAGACATGCAATTTATTACCAAGCAAATTGGTATGTTCAGCTACTCTGGTTTGAACAAAGAACAAATGATTCAACTGCGCACAGACTTCGGGGTTTATGGAACGGATACAGGCAGAATGTGTGTAGCGGCTCTGAATCACCATAATCTGCCTTATGTTTGCCAAGCCATCGCAACCGTCTTAAAAAGCTAATGAAAGCGCTTGTTTTTGATGTGTTTGGAACGCTGGTTGACTGGCGAAGCTCCATCGCGCAGCAAGCACAGAAGACTTTATCTCCTTTGGGCTTTGAAACCGATTGGTCGGCTTTTGCAGACGCTTGGCGCAACGAATACCAACCAGCGATGGAACGAGTGCGCAGTGGTCAACGCTCGTTTTGCAAGCTCGATGTTCTGCACCGAGACAACTTAGATATTGTGCTGTCGCGGATGGGTTGGGAGTCGGTAAATGAGGCTACACGTTCGCATTTAACTTTGGCATGGCATCACTTAGACGCATGGCCAGAGGTCAACCAAGCACTTTTGCGCTTGCGCAAAAAATATCTTCTGGCACCCTGCTCTAACGGCCATATTGCTTTGATGGTCAATCTGGCTCGGCACAACAACTGGCACTGGGACGCCATCACGGGCGCCGAAATTGCCAAAGATTACAAGCCACAAGCGGTGGTTTACCAAGCTTCAGCTGATGCTTTAGGCTGTCTTTGGGCAGAAACAACCATGGTGGCCGCCCATTCAAGTGATTTGGAAGCCGCTAAAGAAGCTGGACTTCAAACGGCCTTTATTGCTCGACCCAATGAATGTGGTGTTGGCTTGGGTGAGTCGAAAGCCACTACGCCGGTGGATTTTGAAGCCTCAGACCTTAACAATCTGGCAGATCTATTGGAATGTTAAACAACTGCTGTTATATTGCAGTGCAACAAATCTTGAAAAGGCTGGCCTGACATGCTTTACCAACTCTATGAAGCCCAACGGTCACTGATGGAACCCTTTGCAGATTTTGCATTGGCTTCATCAAAAATGCTGGGCAACCCAGTGTCTCCCTTGGCCCAAAACCCAATGGTTCAACGCTTATCGGCCTCTTACGACCTGATGTACCGTCTGGGCAAAGATTACCTAAAACCTCAATTTGGTATTGCATCTATTGACTTCAACGGTTCAGAGGTTGCGGTTCGTGAAGCGGTTGAAGTCGATATGCCTTTTTGCGAGTTAAGACACTTCAAAACTTTTTGCGATAACTCTGCAACCCTTGAAACCCTAGAAAAATTACCCGCGGTTCTTTTAGTTGCTCCTCTGTCGGGCCACTACGCTACTTTGCTACGCGACACTGTTAAAACCATGCTGCAAGGCCATAAGGTTTACATCACTGACTGGAAAAACGCCCGCTTGGTTCCTCTGTCAGAGGGTGAATTTCATCTGGACGATTACGTCAACTACATTCAAAACTTTATTCGACACATTCAAAAGACACATGGACATTGTCATGTCATGAGCGTTTGTCAGCCCACAGTTCCGGTACTGGCTGCAGTCTCGTTGATGGCCAGCCGAGGAGAACACTTACCCCTGAGCATGACCATGATGGGCGGTCCAATCGACGCCACCAAATCACCTACAGCGGTGAATAACTTGGCCATGAACAAAAGCTTCAGCTGGTTTGAAAATAATGTGATCTACCGAGTACCTGCGAACTTCCCAGGCGCTGGCCGACGTGTTTACCCAGGATTTCTCCAGCACACCGGGTTTGTGGCCATGAACCCAGATCGGCATTTGAAGAGCCATTACGACTACTTCAAAGACCTGATCAAAGGGGATAACTCCAACGCTGAATCTCACCGTCAGTTTTACGATGAATACAACGCGGTTTTGGACATGGATGCCGATTACTACTTAGAAACCATTGCCACTGTTTTTCAAGACTTTAAATTGGTTAATGGCACATGGGATGTGCTGTCTGAAAGTGGAACAGTTGAAAGAGTACGACCTCAAGATATCAAGCAGTGTGCTTTGCTGACAGTTGAAGGTGAGCTTGATGACATTTCAGGCTCTGGCCAAACCAAGGCGGCTTTGAAGCTCTGCTCTGGAGTTCCCAATACAGACAAATCACACTATGAAGTTAAAGGTGCAGGACATTACGGTATTTTCAGTGGCAGAAGATGGCGCGAAATGGTCTATCCGCAGGTCAGTGATTTCATTCTTTCTTACCATGTTTCGACCAAGCCCAAACGTCGGGTGACTTCCACTGCCAAGTGAATCTCAGCCATCAAATTCTGGCCATACTGCCTCAAACCCAATGTACTCGTTGTGGGTTTCCTGATTGCGCTGCTTACGCACAGGCCATAGCACTTGATGGGGCAGACATTAACCAGTGCCCGCCCGGTGGGCAAGAAGGTGTCAAGCGGATTGCAACACTTACTGGACGGCCTGAAACCCCGTTGAACCCACTGAATGGTGCAGAAGCACCCCGAAGCGTTGCTTGGATTGATGAAGCTTGGTGCATAGGTTGCACACTTTGTATCGCAGCCTGTCCCACTGATGCCATTATCGGCAGCAACAAACAAATGCACACGATTATTGAAGATGCGTGCACCGGATGTGAACTCTGCCTACCCGTTTGTCCTATCGATTGCATTCACTTAGACAACGTGAGTGATAACCACACCGGATGGCAAGCTTGGTCACAAGAGCTGGCGGATCAAGCCAAAGACCGTTATGCACAAAAGCAAATGAGAATGGCAAGCCTTCTTCAACAAGATCCAAAAAATGAGATTTCCTCGGCAGCCAAACAATCAGCTGTGAAAGCTGCTCTGGCTAAAGCGAAGGCCCTGACAGAGCGCTGAATGCTTTGATCACCTCAACCGGTGCCTGCACTAGCTCAATCAGTACGCCTTCACCACCATAGGGAAAATCTTCATTTCCTTTGGGGTGCACAAAGCAAATATCAAAGCCTGCAGCACCTTTACGGATTCCGCCGGGCGCAAATCGCAATCCCTTTGATGTGAGCCAGTCCACAGCAGCAGGCAAATCATCTATCCACAAACCGACGTGGTTAAGCGGGGTGGTGTGAACAGCCGGTTTTTTTTGGATATCCAAGGGCTGCATAAGATCGACTTCCACTTTAAAGGGGCCATGGCCGATAGCGCAAATATCTTCGTCGACATTTTCTTTTTCAGATAAAAAATGTCCGGTTAACTCCAGTCCGAACAGATCAATCCATAAATGCTTCAATGAAGATTTATCAACAGCACCAATCGCAATTTGCTGAATACCCAAAACTTTAAACGGACGGCTCACACAAACTCCACAATCACTTGATCTACCGACAAGGAGTCACCTTTAGAAGCTTCGATGGACTTGACCACCCCGTCTTGAGAAGCAAACAACACATTCTCCATCTTCATGGCTTCAATCACTGCAACCCGCTCTCCCGCCTGAACTTTTTGCCCAAGTGAAACAGCCACCTCTACAAGAAGTCCCGGCATAGGTGACAACACAAAACGAGACATATCTGCGGGAGGCTTGAAAGGCATAAGACGATACAAGTCTGCCATGCGAGGGGAAATGACCAGAGCCTCAATGCGCAGGCCATGGTGTTGGATTTGTAAAACCAAAGGATTTTTTAAAGAACCTCTCTCTACCTGGGCGACAAAATGCTGGCCATTAACCGTACCTTCAATGGCTATGTCGTTTAAGCGAGAGTGGCTTTCGATGGCGTAGTTTTTATCATTCACTTTAATGAGTGCCGTACCTCTTCCGCCAACATCGTCCACCTCCACTTCTGTATAGCCGTGGTTACCGCTTGCTCCCAATGTGATGACGGTATAGGCCTGGCCCACTTTCACGTCGTAACCAGGCAGTTGTCCGCTCAATGATGCGGCACGTTCTCTGGATTTACGCCTGACAAACGCAGCAAGCGCAATCAAAAAGTCCGCATCCGAATGGGAAACATCGTCTGAATTGAACCCCTTGCCAAAATGCTCAGCAATAAAGCCTGTATTGAACCGGCCCGCAACAAAATCTGGGTGAGCCAGCAATGCGGACTGAAAGGGAATGTTGGAATTGATTCCGCGAATCACAAATGCATTGAGCGCATCGCGCATTTTTGCAATCGCATCATTTCGATCTCGCCCGTGAACAATCAACTTGGCAATCATCGAGGCGTAGTGCATGGGAATTTCCCCGCCCTCTTGAACACCAGTATCAACCCGTACACCGTACAAATGGTCTGTATCAGCTTGAAACATGGTGGCTGTCGGCGGCTGAAAACGAGTCAAACGACCGGTAGATGGAAGAAAATTTCGGAACGGGTCTTCGGCATTGATTCGACATTCAATAGCCCAACCATCTCGCCGAATATCGCTTTGATTGAATGGCAACTTCTCACCAGCCGCAACACGGATCATCCATTCAACCAAGTCTAGACCGGTGATGCACTCAGTGACTGGGTGCTCAACCTGCAATCGGGTGTTCATTTCTAGGAAATAGAAACTTTGATCTTTACCCACAACAAATTCAACTGTACCTGCGCTCTGGTATTTCACAGCTTTGGCAAGGGCCACAGCCTGTGCCCCCATGGCTAGGCGTGTTTCATCACTGATAAATGGCGAAGGCGCCTCTTCAATCACTTTTTGGTGACGCCGTTGAATGGAACACTCACGTTCATTCAGGAAAAGCACATTTCCATGCGCGTCCCCTAGCAATTGAATTTCAATATGCCTAGGTTCTTCAACAAATTTTTCAATGAAAACACGATCATCCCCAAAGCTGTTTCTAGCCTCGTTGCGACAAGATGCAAAGCCTTCACTGGCCTCCTTGTCACTGTAGGCCACACGCAAGCCCTTACCACCGCCTCCAGCGCTGGCTTTGATCATGACAGGATAGCCAATGCTCTTGGCAATCTCCACAGCTTTATCTGCACTTTCGATGGCCTCGTTCACACCGGGGATGGTGTTGACATTGGCCAAGGCAGCTAATTTTTTGGAGGCGATTTTGTCGCCCATAGAAGCAATGGCTTGGTATTTGGGGCCAATAAAAACAATACCGTTTTCTTCGCAACTCTTTGCAAAATCTTCGTTTTCACTTAAAAAACCATAGCCTGGATGAATGGCTTGTGCGCCCAATTGCTTTGCAGCAGAAATGATGACTTCCCCCAAGAGGTAGCTGTCGCGGCTTGCGGCTGGACCAATGCGCACAGCCTCATCAGCCAAAGCAACATGGCGCGCATTTTTATCGGCGTCGGAATAAACGGCAACCGTTGCTATACCCATTCGCTTGGCCGTCGCTATCACGCGGCAGGCAATTTCACCTCGGTTGGCAATCAATATTTTGGTAAACATGTATCTGTCCTCACTCTTTAAAGGGGAATGTTGCCGTGCTTGCGCCACGGGTTTTCAACTTTTTTATCTTTCAACATCACCAAAGATCGACAAACGCGCTTGCGGGTTTCGCTAGGCAAAATGACATCGTCTATGAATCCGCGAGCACCTGCGACAAAAGGATTGGCAAACCGTGCTTTGTATTCCGCCTCCTTGGCTGCCAGCTTTTCAGGGTTTCCTTTGTCTTCGCGAAAGATAATTTCCACAGCCCCTTTTGCTCCCATGACAGCAATTTCCGCATGCGGCCAAGCAAAATTAACATCACCGCGCAAATGTTTGGAGGACATCACGTCATAAGCGCCGCCATAGGCTTTACGTGTGATGACGGTGATTTTGGGTACGGTGCATTCTGCATAGGCATACAAGAGTTTTGCACCATGTTTGATGATCCCGCCAAACTCCTGACTGGTGCCGGGCATGAAACCGGGCACATCGACAAAAGTAATAACGGGAATATTGAATGCATCACAAAAACGCACAAACCGTGCGGCTTTGATACTGCTTTTAATATCCAAACAACCGGCTAAAACCAAAGGTTGGTTAGCAACTATGCCAATGGTTTGCCCCCCCATTCTGGCAAAACCAATCAAAATATTTTTCGCATAGTCAGGTTGCAACTCAAAAAAATCACCATCATCAACCGTCTTGAGAATCAACTCCTTCATGTCATACGGCATATTGGGGTTGTCCGGTACCAAACTGTCTAGGCTGAGATCTATTCTTTCTGTTGGATCACCACTGGGTCGCACAGGTGGTTTTTCGCGATTATTTAATGGCAAATAGTTGTACAAACGTCTGAGCATGAGCAAGGCCTCAACGTCATTATTGAAAGCCATGTCTGCCACACCGCTTTTGGTGGTGTGGGTGGTAGCGCCCCCTAGCTCTTCAGCACTCACCTCTTCGTGGGTCACTGTTTTCACCACCTCAGGGCCAGTCACAAACATGTAGGAGCTGTCTTTCACCATAAAAATAAAGTCCGTCAGCGCCGGTGAATAAACGGCTCCACCGGCCGAAGGTCCCATGATCATGCTGATTTGTGGAACAACACCACTGGCCATGACATTGCGCTGAAACACTTCGGCGTACCCACCCAAAGAGGCCACACCTTCTTGAATCCTTGCGCCTCCTGAGTCATTCAAACCGATCACAGGCGCACCCACTTTCAATGCCTGATCCATGATTTTGCAAATTTTTTCAGCATGAGACTCTGAAAGTGCACCGCCATAAACAGTGAAGTCTTGACTGAATACAAACACCAAACGGCCATTGATCATGCCGTAGCCAGTGACGACACCATCACCTGGGATTTTGTTGTTCTCCATGCCGAAATCCACACAGCGATGTTCAACAAACATATCCCACTCTTCAAAGGTGCCTTCATCTAAAAGAATTTCCAGGCGCTCGCGAGCGGTCAGCTTGCCCTTGGCGTGTTGAGCTGCAATTCGTTTTTCGCCGCCACCTAGTCGAGCTGCTGCTCGTTTTTCTTCAAGTTGATGAATAATTTCTAACATGAATCTACCTTTGAAAATAAAAATCAAATCACAAAATCAAAACTGCAACGCAAGCAGTTGACGTGCGGCAGTGGATGCCGCCATACGGCCCTCGAGTACATCTTGCTCCAACATGGGCAAATGTGAAGCAACTCTGGAATTTTGATTGAAGGCCCTGTGCAAGCCACTTGCAATTAACTCTTGCAACCATTTCAAAGCCTGCGTTCTGCGGCGGTTTTGCCACTCTCCATTGGCTGATTGAATGTCTTTGAATCCAGTAATCTCATTCCAAAACTCGGTCAATCTCTGTCCAGACAAAGCGGATATGCGAATCACCTTAGGCTGCCAATAGGTTTTTGCATCTGCCACGTGTCGATGACTGCCCATTAAATGCATAGCACTGTTGATAAAAGCTTGGGCTTGTGCAGCTGCGTTTTCGTCTAAGTCGGATTTATTGATCAAGACCAAATCGGCGACTTCCATCACGCCTTTTTTAATGGCTTGTAAATCGTCCCCTGCATTGGGGAGTTGCATCAACACAAAAACATCTGTCATGCCAGCAACCGCCACCTCACTTTGACCCACACCCACGGTTTCTACAATGACAATGTCGTAGCCTGCAGCTTCACACACAAGAATACATTCACGGGTTTTTTCTGCAACACCACCCAAATTTCCACTGCTGGGACTTGGGCGAATAAATGCAGAAGCATTAACTGACAACAATTCCATTCGGGTTTTGTCACCCAATATAGAGCCGCCAGACACGCTGGAAGAAGGGTCTACTGCCAACACGGCAACTTTATGTCCTTGAGCGATTAACCATAAACCCAGATTTTCAATGAGCGTAGATTTACCCACACCAGGAACGCCGCTCAAACCAATGCGCATCGACTTTCCTGTGTGAGGTAACAAGGCTGTGAGTAAATCATCAGCTTGTTCTCGGTGATCCTCGCGTGTAGATTCAATCAACGTAATGGCCTTAGCCATTGCGCGTCTTTGAGTGAAGGCATCCCCGTGCAGCAAAGCTTCCAATAAAAGCGTGGAGTTACTCATGATGACTTAAAAGTCAGCGAGCGGATGTGAGCGCTTGTTGAATATGGGAGAGTACATCTCGTGCACTGACAGGAATAGGCGTCCCCGGGCCATAAATGCCTTTGACGCCTGAAGCGTATAGAAATTCATAGTCTTGTTTGGGAATCACACCCCCCACGAAAACGATAATGTCATTGGCACCCTGCTTTTTCAATTCAGCAATGATGGCGGGCACCAATGTTTTATGACCCGCAGCCAAAGTTGAAACGCCAACCGCATGAACATCGTTTTCAATGGCTTGACGGGCACACTCTTCAGGCGTTTGGAATAAAGGGCCAATGTCCACATCAAAGCCTAAATCTGCAAAAGCAGTTGACACCACTTTGGCGCCTCGGTCGTGGCCATCTTGCCCCAGCTTTGAAATCATCACACGAGGTCTTCGACCTTGCAGGCTTGCAAACTCTGCAATATCAGATTTAAGCTGATTCCAAAATTCCATGGTGTCTCCCTCGTGCCCACTGTCGTAAGCGGCCGCGTAAACACCACTGACCTTTTGGGTATCTGCTCGGTGGCGACCAAAAATTTTCTCTAATGAATCGCTGACCTCTCCCACAGTTGCTCGCAAACGAATAGCCTGAATAGACAGATCTAATAAATTGCCTTCGCCAGATGCAGCCGCTTGACTCAAACTGTCCAAAGCAAGGGTGACAGCTTTTTGATCTCTTTTTGCTTTTAAAGCATGCAGCCTATCAATTTGACTTAATCTGACTTTGACGTTGTCGATGTCACGGACTTCAACAGTGTCTTCATGCGCGAGTTTGTATTTGTTCACGCCCACGATGACATCTTGCCCAGAATCAATACGGGCTTGTTTATCAGCGGCAGCCGCCTCGATTTTTAATTTCGCCCAGCCTGAATCGACGGCTTTGGTCATGCCGCCCATGGCGTTGACTTCTTCAATGATCTTCCAAGCTTCATCCGCCATCTCTTGGGTGATCTTCTCCATCATGTAACTACCTGCCCAAGGATCAATCACATTGGCAATGTGGGTTTCTTCTTGAATGATCAATTGGGTGTTGCGTGCAATACGCGATGAAAACTCTGTTGGCAATGCAATGGCTTCATCAAAACTGTTGGTATGCAAGCTTTGGGTCCCACCAAAAACTGCAGCCATTGCTTCTATGGTCGTGCGAACAATATTGTTGTACGGGTCCTGCTCCGTCAAGCTCCAGCCCGAAGTTTGGCAATGGGTACGCAGCATCAAGCTTTTGGGATTTTTAGCACCAAACTCGCTCATGATTCGACACCACAAAAGTCTGGCCGCACGCATTTTGGCAATCTCAAGGTAAAAGTTCATACCAATTGCCCAAAAGAAGGACAAGCGAGGTGCAAATGCATCCACATCCAAACCTTTTGCTTTTGCTGTTCTCACATACTCTTGACCATCGGCTAGGGTGAGTGCCAACTCTAAAGCTTGGTTGGCACCAGCCTCTTGCATGTGGTAACCACTGATGCTGATGGAGTTGAACTTAGGCATATGCTCAGCTGTGTAAGCAATGATGTCTCCCACAATCCTCATGCTGGGTTCTGGCGGATAAATATAGGTGTTTCTCACCATGAACTCTTTCAGAATATCGTTCTGAATGGTTCCACTTAACAAGTCTTGAGTCACGCCCTGCTCTTCAGCGGCAACCACGTAGCCTGCAAGCACAGGCAAGACAGCACCATTCATGGTCATAGAAACAGAAACTTTATCGAGGGGAATTTGATCAAACAAGATCTTCATGTCCTCTACAGAATCTATGGCTACCCCCGCTTTACCCACATCGCCCATCACACGTGGATGGTCTGAGTCATATCCGCGGTGGGTTGCTAAATCAAATGCAACCGAAACACCTTGTCCGCCACTTTTCAACGCTTTTCTGTAAAAGGCGTTGGATTCTTCTGCCGTTGAAAACCCAGCGTACTGACGAATTGTCCAAGGCCTAACGGCATACATGGTTGCCTGAGGGCCGCGCAAAAAGGGCGCAAACCCGGGCAATGTGTTGGTATGAGGCAGGCCTGAAAGATCTTCGGCTGTATAAAGAGGCTTGATAGAAATTCCATCGGGGGTGTTCCAGTTCAGACGAGATAAATTCTCATCCGCTACCGATTTTTTGGCTGCCGCCTCCCATTGCGACAAAGAAACTTGAGAATAACTCGATCTATCTTGGCTCTTCATAACAATTCAACTCTTGACACAATCAGCGAAATAATGCGTTTTACCTTGCTCGTCTTTAACTTCGACCAAACCATGAATATCTGTTTCAAACCCAGGGCATTGAAGATTAAATTCACGAGCAAACTTTAGGTAATCAATGATCTTCTTATTAAAAACTTCACCAGGAATTAAAAGTGGAATCCCAGGAGGGTAAGGGGTAACCAGACTGGTGGTAATGCGACCTTCTAGCTCATCGATAGGCACCCGTTGCGTATTTTTATGCGCAATTTGCGCATATGCATCGCTGGGTTTCATCGCGGGTTTGAGGTCACTTAAATACATCTCAGTGGTTAGCTTGGCGATATCAAACTTTGAGTACAAAGAATGAATGTGATGACATAAATCTCGCAAACCCATTCTTTCGTACTTGGGGTATTTTTGACAAAACTCCGGCAATACTCTCCACATAGGGTGATTGCGGTCGTAGTCATCTTTAAACTGCTGCAGGGCAGTTAACAAAGAATTCCAACGACCTTTGGTAATGCCAATGGTGAACATGATGAAAAAACTATAGAGCCCGGTTTTTTCAACAATCACCCCGTGCTCGGCTAAAAATTTAGTCACGATGCTGGCTGGAATTCCTGCCTTGTCAAACTTCCCATCCAAATTCAAACCTGGTGTGACGATAGTAGCTTTGATGGGGTCCAGCATATTGAAGCCGTCCGCGAGATCTCCAAAACCATGCCAATTGGGATTTTCATTTTTCTTTTTACGGCCCTTTTTTTCTGCCTTGATAATCCAACTGTCGGCGCGGCCAATGCCATCTTCAACCAGTTCTTCAGGTCCCCAAACCTTGAACCACCAATCGTTGCCATATTCGGCATCCACTTTACGCATAGCGCGGCGAAAATCTAGTGCCTCAGCAATACTTTCCTCGACCAAAGCGGTGCCGCCTGGAGGCTCCATCATGGCAGCAGCCACATCACAGCTTGCAATGATGCTGTATTGAGGACTGGTGCTGGTATGCATCAAATACGCTTCATTGAATAAATGACGATCCAAAGATTGATTTTGTGAGTCCTGTACCAATACATGACTTGCTTGGCTGATACCGGCAAGTAATTTGTGAACAGACTGGGTGGAATACACCATGGCCTCTTTAGGGCGAACACGTTTTTTACCCATGGCGTGGTAAGCACCGTAAAAAGGGTGAAAAGCCGCATGCGGTAACCAAGCTTCGTCGAAATGCAAGTTGGGAATGAACCCATCCAGCATATTCTTAATAATTTCCGTGTTGTATAAAACCCCGTCGTATGTGGATTGGGTCAATGTCAACACTTTGGGTTTGATGCTCTCCGAGTTCAAGCCCTTTAACAATGGATTGGATTTGATTTTGGCTTTGATAGCCTCAGGCTCAAATTCACTTTGAGGAATAGGGCCAATAATGCCAAAGTGATTTCTTGTGGGTTTAAGAAAAACAGGGATTGCACCCGTCATGATGATGGAATGCAAAACAGATTTGTGGCAATTACGGTCAACAACAACAATGTCCCCGGGCGCCACCGTGTGATGCCAAACAATCTTGTTTGACGTGCTGGTTCCGTTGGTCACAAAAAAACAGTGGTCCGCATTGAAAATACGCGCAGCATTGCGTTCACTCTCGCCAATCGCACCATCATGGTCAAGCAACTGGCCCAACTCCTCAACTGCATTACAGACGTCAGCTCTCAACATATTTTCACCAAAAAACTGATGAAACATCTGCCCGACAGGACTTTTGAGAAAAGCCACGCCGCCAGAATGCCCTGGGCAGTGCCATGAATATGAACCGTCCTCTGCGTAGTCCAGTAGCGCTTTAAAAAAGGGAGGTTGCACACCCTCTAAATAACTTTTAGCTTCCCGAATAATGTGCCTGGCTACAAACTCAGGCGTGTCTTCAAACATATGAATGAAGCCATGCAACTCTCGCAAAATGTCATTGGGAAGATGACGCGAAGTCTTTGTTTCTCCATAAACATAAATGGGCACATCTGCATTTTTACGACGAACTTCTTCAATGAAACTGCGCAGATTCACTACTGCAGGATCTAGATCTGGTCCAGGTGTGAACTCTTCATCATCGATGGAAAGAATAAAAGCACTGGCTCTGGATTGCTGTTGAGCAAACTGACTGAGGTCGCCATAGCTGGTAACGCCCATGACTTCGTAGCCCTCGCTCTCAAACGCCTGAGCAAGGGCGCGAATGCCAAGCCCTGAAGTATTTTCAGAACGGAAGTCTTCGTCAATGATGACGATGGGAAAGCGAAATTTCATCAAATGCTCCGAGCGTTTCCTCTCAGATGAGGAAAAGAGCTAGTTTACTCGCCGTGGGCACTGATAGAATACAAAAACAGGAGAGGTGGATGAGCGGTTTAAGTCGCACGCCTGGAAAGCGTGTGAGGGTTAATAGCCCTCCGCGGGTTCGAATCCCGCCCTCTCCGCCATTCAAGTTGCCTTATTTTTTAGCTTCGTCAGCAGACTTAAACCAGCCTGCAACAGTATCTGATACTGAGTCATACCCAGACATCATCGTTGAGCATCCAGTCATAAATAGGCTCATACAAAAAATGACTGATATGGATTTGATAGTCTTAAACATGGTTACCCTTTAAATGGTTTAGAAAAAACAGACCAATCATAGTTGAGTTAACAGCGCTCAAAAAAAGAGAGTTTTTAAAGCATATCTGGTGTTTGAACGGTAACCAGTATGGTTTGATCTCCGTCCAGACGAGAGCGCGAACGTAACCACCAAACAGCTCCTTTTTTGACTGCGCATTCAAGCTTTTGAAGGCCCAATAAAAGCGCAATTGTTTCGCCAAGAATCGGCTGATGGCCAATCACCAATACCGTATTTTTACTTACTGGCCATTGAGCTGCCGTCAAAAGCATATCGGCAGTACCTTGGGGTGTAACAGAAGCACTCAATTTATATTTTCTGCCCAGAGCCATAGCGGTTTGCTCGGTACGCTTAGCTGGGCTACAAAGGATGCGGGTTCCTTCTGGCAGCTGACGTTCCAGCCAATTAGCCATACGAAGTGCTTGCCTCTCGCCACGTGGGGTGAGACTTCTGCTCAAATCATCTTCGCCAGGAGAGGCTTCATGAGCTTCGGCATGCCGCCACAGTATCAAGTCCATATCAATGTGCTTTCTTGTATCTCTTCATTAACTCAGCTTGGGCGCTAAGACCAGAAGATTTTTCTGCCAATGGCTGCCTCTGATAGCAGCCATCAGAATCAAGTAACCATGCATCTGAAGTGTCGTACAAATAAGCGACCAG
>CANLWQ010000002.1 GCA_947494405.1 Comamonadaceae bacterium
ATAGCGCAAACCATCGCTGTTGAGGACTTTGTAATCGTCCATGACGATGGCATTGTCTAAGCCACCCCCCAAAGCCAAACCATTGGCACGCATATGTTCTATGTCTTTGGAAAAACCAAAGGTGCGCGCTCTGGCAATGTCTTTCACATAATTATCTGTTTCGGTATCGAAAACAACCCGCTGGCCGGTTGCGTCCACTGCAGGATGCTGAAAATCAATTTCAAAACTCAGCTTATAGCCATGGTAGGGGGAAAGCTTGGCCCACTTGAGGTGCTCAGCTTGACCCTCGCTCACAGAGACTTCGCTTAATAGTCGAATAAACCGCTTGGGCGCATTTTGTAATTCGATGCCCGCACTTTGCAAAAGAAAAACAAATGAAGCTGACGACCCATCTAATATAGGCACTTCCTCGGCTGTGATGTCGACGAATAAATTGTCGATTCCCAGTCCGGCGCATGCCGACATCAAATGCTCTACCGTGTGTACTTTGACGCCTTGCGCTGAAATCGTCGATGCCAGCCGCGTATCTGTCACGGCCGTGGCCGTCACGGGGATATCAACAGGATGCGTTAAGTCGACGCGCCTGAACACCACCCCGGTATCTGGTGGTGCCGGACGAAGACACAGTTCAACCCGCTGGCCGCTGTGCAGCCCAACGCCAACAGCGCGGGTAAGGGTTTTGAGGGTTCTTTGCTTTAACACGCAGTAGATTTTAATCCGCTTGTTTGCGCAAGAACGCTGGTATTTCGTAGTTATCCATTCCACCCGAAGACATGGCGTCCACTTTTGCCGCTGCTTGGGTACGGTCACGCGTGCGCCAAACTCTGGGTACATTGACATCCCCATAATCAGCAGTGCCCGCCATGGAGGGTGAACTGCTCACCATGGCGGCGCTGTCCGTCATCGCGCTGCTGGGCATGATGGCTTGAGGCGCGTAGCCCACGTTGTCAGTGCCTGTTCGTTGAATAACCGTCAGGGGTGGTGCGATGCGTTTACCTGCATGCGCCAAACCGGTCGCGACCACGGTAACGCGAATTTGGTCACCCAGTGATTCATCATAAGCCGTGCCATAAATCACATGCGCCTCAGCTGAGGCAAATGCGCGAATGGTGTTCATGGCTTCACGTGATTCAGCCAATTTCAAACCGCCTTTGGCCGCAGTGATGAGTACCAGCACGCCTTTGGCGCCCGTCATATCGACGCCTTCAAGCAATGGGCAGGCAACAGCTTGTTCTGCGGCAATGCGTGCACGATCTGCTCCGCTGGCCGTGGCAGTTCCCATCATGGCTTTTCCTTGCTCGCTCATGACAGTACGAACGTCTTCAAAGTCGACGTTAACCAAGGCCTCTACATTGATGATCTCGGCAATGCCACCTACAGAGTTACGCAGCACATCATTGGCGTAGGCAAAGGCTTGATCTTGTGTGACATCGTCGCCGAGCACATCCAGAAGCTTTTCGTTTAACACCACAATCAGTGAGTCCACGTTTTCTTCCAACTCGGCCAATCCGGCTTCCGCATTGGTCATTCGGCGTCCACCTTCCCAATCAAAGGGCTTGGTCACCACGCCGACAGTGAGAATCCCCATCTCACGCGCAACACGGGCCACGACGGGTGCAGCACCTGTACCGGTGCCGCCGCCCATGCCTGCGGTGATGAAAACCATATTGGCACCCTCGAGCACCTCGCGTATGGTTTCAGTAGCAGCTTCAGCAGCAGACTGTCCACGCTCGGGCTTGCTACCTGCACCCAGTCCGTTATCACCCAATTGAATCACACGGTGCGCCGAGCTGGCACGCAAGGCTTGGGCATCGGTGTTGGCGCAAATGAATTCAACACCCCGAACGCCACTTTTAATCATGTGCTCCACCGCATTGCCACCGCCTCCACCAACGCCAATGACGCGGATTTGGGTGTCAGAGCTGAATTCGTTTTTTTCAATCATTTCAATTTTCATTTTTCTCTCCGATGTCTGTGATTTTGTTTAACCGTTAAGTTGTTATGTGTGGGTACAGTCCTAACTGGTGGGCGGTGCGCCTCCTGCACAAGGTCGCCATCGGTGATGGCGGCCATTGCCAAAGGGAACAGTTTGACTTCGAAAATAACAATGTGATTTCATCATCAGAAGTTCCCCACAAACCAGTCTTTAACCCGACCCATAGCGGTTTTCATTGAGCCATTTTTTTGCGCTACTCTGAAGCCACGCAAACGCGCCATGCGGGCTTCTTCAAGCAATCCCATGACTGTTGCAGCCCGTGGGTGAGACACCATGTCTGACAGCGCACTGCTGTAGCGAGGCACACCCCGACGGACTGCTTTTAAAAATATGTCTTCGCCCAGTTCTATCATCCCTGGCATCATGGCGCTGCCACCGGTGAGCACAATGCCAGAGGAGAGAACCTCTTCATAGCCCGAGTCGCGCAACACCTGTTGAACCAAGGAAAAAATTTCTTCGATACGGGGTTCGATGACGCCGGCCAAGTTTTGTCGACTCAACATGCGTGGGCCGCGGTCGCCTAAGCCCGGCACTTCTACTTGCACATTAGGGTCGGCAAGCAGTTGCTTGGCAAAACCAGACTCCACCTTGATGTCTTCCGCATCTTTGGTGGGCGTACGCAGCGCCATGGCGATATCGCTGGTAATCAAATCACCAGCAATAGGAATGACAGCGGTGTGACGTATAGCGCCGTTGGTAAAGATGGCAATATCTGTGGTGCCAGCACCTATGTCTACCAACGCCACGCCCAGCTCGCGCTCATCTGCGGTCAATACAGAATGACTCGAAGCCAATGGATTGAGCATCAATTGCTCTACATCCAAACCGCAACGCCTGACACATTTGATGATGTTCTCTGCTGCGCTTTGCGCGCCTGTGACTATGTGCACCTTGGCTTCAAGTCGTATGCCACTCATGCCTATCGGCTCTTTCACATCATGCCCGTCAATCACAAACTCTTGCGGCTCCACCAACAGCAGGCGCTGGTCGGTTGATATATTGATGGCCTTGGCGGTCTCGACTACTCTGGCCACATCAGCTGCTGTGACCTCATGGTCTTTGACTGCCACCATGCCATGTGAATTCATGCCGCGTATATGGCTTCCGGTGATACCCGTGTACACACGGGTGATCTTGCAGTCAGCCATCAACTCTGCTTCTTTCAAAGCTTGCTGAATACTTTGCACAGTGGCATCAATATTGACGACCACTCCTCGCTTTAAGCCGCTGCTGGGTGCAATGCCAAATCCTGCAAGCTTTAACTCTGCTCCCGGCAATACTTCGGCCACCACCACCATGACCTTGCTGGTGCCAATGTCCAAACCTACGACCAAATCTTTGTACTCTTTTGCCATGGAAACCTCTGTATGTTTACCTTGTTTTGGGTGGTACCAAGGTACTCACCCCACGCAACCGCAATGCGTATCCATTCACATGCCGCAAATCTGCAGCCTCAAGTGCTTGTGTTTGTCGACCATATCGTTGGCTGACCAGCGCCAACGTCATCGTCATGCGCTGCACTCTCACCATCACTTCTTCCTTAGCACCGCGACCCAACTCTATTTGCGCACCGCCTTTAAGCTCTGCACGCCAACTGCCTCTGCCCGTTAACTCCAAACCTTTCAACTGCAGCTCTACCTTGCTGAGTTCAGGTTTTAATGTTTCATACATGTGCAAGACTTGAACGGATTCGGTATCTGGCCCACTGAGATTTGGCAGGTTTTCATCATCGAGTTCACCAAAATTGGCGCTAAAAACCTCGCCTTGTTTGTTCAGCAAACGTGACTCTGATTCATTGCCCCAATAGGCCACTGGTTGGTGCTCTTCTAAATCGACACTGAGTCGGTTGGGAAACTCTCGTCTCACCAAGGCTTGGCGCACCCAAGGCACTTTTTCAAACGATGTGCGAACTTGCTCCAAGTCCACCGTAAAAAAACTTCCCTGCAGATTTGGCACCACATTAGCGCGCAAAGTCACTGCATTGTTGTGCCGCACATCCCCTTGAACTGAAATGGCAGACAGCGCAAATACAGGATGGCGGACCAGCCACCATAGCAATGCCATCAGCAACACCAGTGAAAAAATGGTCATCAAAAATGCAGTGGTGACATTCATCAGTCGAATATCCAATGCCGCTGGCTCGGCGTCTTGGTTGTTGTACAAAGCGTCTCTTGCCTTCATGACGCCTCCACGCCAGCGCGCGAATCTAAACCAGCTTGCGACAAAATCCGCAAACACAGTTGCGTGTATGAAATACCTGCTGCCAAGGCGGACATGGGCACCAAGGAGTGGCTGGTCATGCCGGGGCTGGTATTCATTTCAAGCAAATAGGGCTGGCGGTCGCTGGCACGAATCATCACATCGGCTCTGGCCCAACCCCGACAACCCAATGCTTTGTAAGCAGCCAAAGTTAAAGCTTGTATGGCTTGCTCCTCTTGGACAGGCAAACCGCTTGGGCAGTGATAGCTGACCGCATCTGTGAAGTATTTATTTTGGTAGTCGTAAGCACCCTGTGGCGCCACAATTTTGACCACCGGTAAGGCCACGGCATCTTCACCATGGCCCAGCACCGGACAGGTGACCTCGTCCCCTTCAATAAACATTTCACACAACACATCCGCGTCATAACGCGTTGCCAATGCAATCGCAGGTTCAAGTTGCGCTGGCGTGCTTACTTTTGAAATGCCTATGGAAGAACCTTCATGCGGCGGCTTCACAATCAACGGCAATCCAAGCTCATGGGGAATGGCGTTGATAGATTCTGGTGTCTGCTTGTGCGGGGGCAACCAAACAGATGCAGGCGTAGACAAACCTTCGGCACGCCAAACACGTTTGGTCATTTGCTTGTCCATGGCAATGGCTGAGGCCATGACACCGGAGCCGGTATAGGGAATACCCATTAACTCCAAAGCGCCTTGCACTGTTCCGTCTTCACCATGACGTCCATGCAAGGCAATAAATGCATGCGTGAATTTCTGCTCTTTCAGCTGCGCAATAGAGTGTTGTGCCGGATCAAAGCCAATGGCGTTCACACCTTCAGATTGCAGTGCATTCAAAACGCCTTGGCCCGACATCAGAGAGATTTCGCGTTCAGCGGAACGTCCGCCCATGAGAACGGCGACTTTGCTGGTGCTGGCGTTAAAGGCAGTCATGCAGCCTCCACGTTCTGTCGTTGAGAACCCGTCACCCGCTCTGTGACTTTGCTTGGTATGGAGCCGATAGAACCAGCGCCCATGCACATCACCACATCACCGTCTTGGGCGTTTTCAACAATCAGGTCTTCAAGCTGCTTTAAATCTTGGGCAAACACCAGTTGCTGCTGACCCGCTACTCTCACAGCATGCGCCAGTGCGCGACCATCTGCCGCAGCAATAGGTGCTTCACCGGCTGCATAGACTTCGGTCAACCACAGCACATCTACGCTTTGCAAGACTTGCACAAAATCTTCAAAGCAATCTCGTGTTCTGCTGAAGCGGTGGGGCTGAAAAGCCAACACCAGTCGACGTCCTGGGAATGCACCGCGTGCAGCTTCAAGCGTGGCCGCCAACTCCACAGGATGGTGGCCATAGTCTTCTATCAAGGTGAAAGTTCCACCTTGTTTGGCAGAAACTTCGCCATGCCGCTGGAACCGTCTACCCACACCACTGAAGTTTGCCAGCGCAGTCACTACCGCTTCATCTGGCACATTGAGCTCAACCGCAATCGCAATCGCCGCTAAGGCGTTGCGCACATTGTGTATACCGGGCAAGTTCAAATCGATGTGCATATCCGGCAGCGTCACGCCATTGCTGCGCTTGACCAAAAACTTCATGCGGGCACCAACCGCCTGCACATTGATGGCCCGCACTTGGGCCTTTTCTGACAAACCGTAACTGGTGATGGGACGGGATACTTGCGGCAAGATGCTGCAAATCACAGGATCGTCCACACACAAAACGGCTGCGCCATAAAAGGGCATGCGATGCAAAAATTCGATGAAGGCTGATTTCAATTGATTGAAATCATGCCCATAGGTTTCCATGTGATCTGCGTCAATATTGGTGACCACAGACATGATGGGATTCAAATTTAAAAATGAGGCATCCGACTCATCAGCCTCGACCACGATGTAGTCGCCTGCGCCTAGCTTTGCATTTGCGCCTGCGCTGATCAGTCTTCCGCCGATCACGAAGGTGGGGTCTAAGCCACCTTGTGCCAACACACTGGCCACCAAACTGGTGGTGGTTGTTTTGCCATGTGTGCCCGCAATCGCAATGCCTTGCTTGAGCCGCATCAACTCTGCCAACATGACTGCTCTTGGAACCACCGGTATCCATTTTTGATGCGCTGCCATCACTTCGGGGTTATCAGCTTGGACGGCGGTTGAAATCACGACAGCATCTGCCCCCAGGATATTTTTTGCAGCATGACCTACTTGGGTTTGAATGCCCAATGCAGACAGGCGTTGCAAAACAGGCCCATCGCTTAAGTCGGAACCCGAAACTCGGTAACCAAGGTTGTGCAAAATTTCTGCAATACCGCTCATGCCTGCGCCACCAATACCGACAAAATGCACATGACTGATGGCGTGCTTCATGCCAACACCTCTGTGCAGGCGAGTGCAACTTTTTGGGCGGCCTGTGTTTGTCTTAAGGCGTAGGCTTGCGTAGCGACTCGCAGCAAAGTTTCTCTGCTGATGGTTTGCAGGTGTTGCGCCAATAACTGTGGCGTCAATTCGTTTTGGGGGATTAACCATCCCGCACCTTGCTGCGACAAAAATTGGGCGTTATGGGTTTGGTGGTCATCAACCGCATGAGGAAACGGCACCATCCATGCCGCCACGCCTACAGCTGACAGTTCACTCACCGTGCTGGCACCTGCACGGCAAATCACCACATCGGCCTGCGCCATAGCTTGCGCTGTGTTATCAATGAAGGCCGTGAGTTCTGCACTTACATTGACTGCTGCATAAGCCGCTTTCAAAGCAGCCAAATGCTTTTCACCACCTTGATGCACAACGCTTGGACGGTCTTGTAAAGGAATCAATGCCAAAGCTTGGGGCAGGGTTTGGTTAATCGCTTGCGCACCCAAACTCCCGCCCATGACAAGCACGCGCAAAGGCCCTTGGCGCTGTGCAAATCTTTGCAGCGGCGGCTCTTGATTTAAAAACTCTTCCCGCAACGGGTTTCCCACCCACACAGCGTTGGGCAGGGCCTCTGGAAAACTGCTGAAGACTTTTTTCGCAACTTTGGCCAACCATGTGTTAGCCATGCCAGCGACTGAATTTTGTTCATGCAAGATGAGAGGCTTACCGCACACAACGCCCATCAAACCGCCTGGGAAAGTGATGTAGCCGCCCAAGCCCACCAACACATCGGGACGCAGGCGTTTGATCAACAACCAACTCTGCGTGAATGCTTTGAGTATTCGCCACGGCAACATCAAGACCGTGGACACGCCTTTGCCACGCACACCACCAAACTGCACCGTTTCAAATGCAAAGCCCTTGGCTGGAATCAGTGTGGACTCCATGCTAGGCGGCGGTGCACCCATCCAATGCACATTCCACCCTTGACTGCGCAACACCTCTGCAATCGCCAAACCTGGAAAAATATGCCCGCCAGTTCCGCCGGCCATGATCAAAGCGGTAGGACTGCTCATACCCGCCCCCCATGCATCATCAATCGATTTTCATAATCCACACGCAGGACAATCGCCAAGGCAATCAAGTTAAGCAAAATAGCTGAACCGCCATAGCTCATGAGAGGCAAGGTCAGGCCTTTGGTGGGCAGTGCACCCAAGTTAACGCCCATATTGATAAACGATTGAAAACCTATCCATATACCCACGCCCTGCGCGACCAAGCCTGCAAATACACGGTCCATGGCAATGGCTTGGCGACCGATGAACATAATGCGTCGGGTCATCCACATAAAGACGCCGATCAAAATCACCACGCCCACAAGACCAAATTCCTCGCCTATGACGGCCAGCAAAAAGTCGGTGTGCGCCTCTGGCAACCAGTGCAGTTTTTCAACACTTCCACCCAAACCGACACCGAAAATTTCACCCCGACCAAATGCAATCAAGGAATGGGAGAGTTGATAGCCTTTTCCGAGTGCGTATTTCGCGCTCCATGGGTCAAGGTAGGCAAAAATTCGCTCGCGCCGCCATTCCGATAAACCAATGATCAAGCCAAATGCAATCAACAACACCAAGGCAATCAAGAAAAACATTCTGGCGTTTACGCCACCTAAAAACAAAATGCCCATGGCAATAACGGCAATCACCAAAAACGCACCCATATCGGGTTCAGCCAACAGCAATGAACCCACAATACCTATGGCGACACTCATTGGCATCACAGCAGCGAAAAATTTCTCTTTCACATCCATTTTGCGCACCATGTAATTGGCTGCATAAAGCAGTGTTCCGAGTTTGGCCAATTCAGAAGGCTGGAAATTCAAGAAGCCTAAATTTATCCAACGTCGGGCGCCATTGACGCTTTTTCCCACAAATGGCAACAGCACCACGATCAATAAAACAATCGAGACAATAAACACCCAAGGTGCTGCTTTTTCCCATGTGTCCATGGGAATTTGAAAAACCAATAATGCGGCAGTAAACCCTATGACCAAAGCTACAGCGTGGCGCAGCAAATACTGAACTTGCGACATGCCTGTCGACTGCGGTCCATCGCTGAGTGCTATTGAGGCGGAATACACCATCACCAAGCCCCACAACAACAGACTGCCAATAGCCCAAGCCAAGGCTTGGTCAAACGCTTTGATGCCAGAAGGTACGGCGCGGGTTCGGCCATATTCGCGCCCATGTACACGAACGGGCAAGGCGTCGGGTCCTTGGCTTGGTGCACTAGCAAACCAACGCCCTATGCGGTCACCCCAACTCAGATGCGCAGCCTGGCTCATGCGTGCCCTTCCTCAAATACCAAGACATTCACGCACTCAGCAAATAGGCTGCCGCGCTCTGCATAGTTTTTGTACATATCCAAACTTGAGCAGGCTGGTGAAAGCAATACCGTGTCAGCGGTTTGTGCGTGTGCACTGGCCATGGCAACTGCACTGGCCATATCGCTTGCCTCAAGCACGGGGAACGCAACACCTGTGAAATCTTTTTGAATCTGGGCTGCATCTTTGCCCATCACAATCACTGCCCGTGCAAATTGGTTCAGTGGTTGGCGTAAAGGCTTGAAGTCTTGTCCTTTGCCATCGCCACCCAAAATCACAAGCAAGTTTTTATCAGTGCCAAGACTGTGAATCGCCGCTACGGTTGCGCCCACATTGGTGCCTTTGCTGTCGTCCACATATTCAACATCGTTGACAACACCAATCGATTGCATGCGGTGTGGCTCCCCACGGTATTCCCGCAACGCATGCAACATGGCAGCCATTCCTGCGCCACAGGTGCTGGCCAATGCCAAGGCTGCCAACGCATTGACGGCGTTATGCCGCCCCTTGAGTCGCAAAGCATCGGCCGGCATCAAGCGCTGAATCTGGATTTCTTCATCCACACGGCGTTTGCCCTCTGTTTCGGGGATGCCGGCACGCGCCAACCATGTCATGCCGTTGATGTGTTCAAGACCATAGTCACCGGCGTGTTTGGGGCTGTCGTCGCCAAAACTGATGACCTGTCTTTGTTCGGTTTTTTTCTTGATGGGGGTTTTCGGCAATAAGGCCATCACCGCTTCATCATGGCGTGGCATCACAGCAATCGCATGCTGCCCATACACACGAGATTTGGCCAAACCATAACTGGCCATATCTGCATGCCAGTCCAAATGGTCTTGGGTCAGGTTGAGAATGCAAGCCGCAGTCGGCTCAAAACTGTCTTCACCCTCCAGCTGGAAACTCGACAGTTCTAAAACCCAGGCTTGCGGCAGCTCTGTGAGGCATGCGCCCAAGGTGTCCAACAAGCTAGGTCCAATATTGCCGGCCATGGCCGCTGTCAATCCTGCACGCTTTAACAACAGTGTGGTTAAAGAAGTGACTGTGGTTTTTCCATTGGTGCCGGTGATGGCGATCACATGCGGTTGATAGCCACGCTCTGTTGCCAAATGCGTCAAGGCGTGGCTGAACAAACTTAATTCCGTACCCAACCAAATGCCTTTTTGCTTGGCAGCATGCCATACCGCTTGAACCTGCAAGGGGGTAAGCCCAGGGCTTTTGAATACGGCTTTGATGCTTTGATCGTCTAATAAAGCGGCATGAAAATCACTGTGAACAAATGTGGCTGCTATACCGTCGGCACGCAAGCTCTCAAGGCCTGGGGGCTGCTCTCGCGTATCGACCACTGTGACTTTGGCGCCCTGCATCACACACCAACGGACCATGGCCAGGCCAGAGTCGCCAAGACCCAGTACCAAAATATGAAGATCGGCCAGTATGTTCATGGTCAGCGCAACTTCAATGTGGACAAACCCACCAAACACAACAACATGGTGATGATCCAAAACCTCACCACCACCTGCGTTTCTTTCCAGCCAGATTTCTCAAAGTGATGATGCAATGGGGCCATCTTCAATATGCGCTTGCCCACACCAAATTTTCGTTTGGTGTATTTGAAATAGCTCACCTGCAACATCACCGACACCGCTTCGGCCACGAAGATGCCGCCCATGATGGCCAAAACAATTTCTTGCCTGACGATGACGGCAATCGTGCCCAAAGCAGCGCCCAAACCCAGCGCACCCACGTCACCCATAAAGACTTGCGCGGGGTGGGTGTTGAACCATAAAAATGCAAGACCTGCGCCGGCCATGGCCGCACAAAAAACCAGTAATTCGCCCGAACCCGGAATGTGCGGTAGAAACAAATACCGCGAAAACACGGCTGAACCTGTGACATAGGCAAACACACCTAAGGCAGAGCCCACCATCACCACGGGCATGATGGCCAGTCCATCCAAACCGTCGGTCAGGTTGACAGCATTGCTAGAGCCAACGATCACCAGATAGGTCAAACCCACAAAGCCCAAAATACCCAAGGGATAACTTATTTCTTTGAAAAAGGGCACAAGCAATCCTGCTTTGGGTGGCAAGCTCACATCAAAACCAGAGCGCACCCAGCTGTAGAAAAGCTCTAGGACACGCATATTGCTTACCTCGGAAATACTGAACACCAAGTACAGAGCAGCAAGCAATCCAATCAACGACTGCCAAAGGTATTTTTCTCCTGACGGCATTCCTTCGGGGTCTTTTCTGACGACTTTGCGCCAGTCATCCGCCCAGCCAATAGCGCCAAAACCCAGAGTGACCAACAACACAATCCATACAAAACGGTTGGACAAATCTACCCAAAGCAAGGTGGACAAAGTAATGGCCAACAGTATCAATACGCCGCCCATGGTGGGGGTACCGGACTTCACCAAATGTGACTCAACGCCATAGCCTCTGATGGGCTGACCTATTTTGAGTTCTGTTAATTTACGAATCACAAACGGACCTGCTATCAAGCCCATCAACAGCGCGGTCAGTGCTGCCATCACCGCTCTGAATGTCAGGTATTGAAATACCCGCAAATAACCGTAGTCGGGTGACATGGCCTGTAACCACTGCGCCAAACTCAAGAGCATGAGGCCTCCGCAGCAGTTGAAGATGTTTGTGTATGGACCCAAGACTGAACGGCTTGAACCACTCGCTCCATGCGCATGAAACGCGAGCCTTTGATGAGCACAGTTGCAACAGCGGGTAACAGGGTCAGCACTTGTGCATTGACTTCATCGATGGAGGTGCAATGCCTGGCATTTGAAAACACCTTGGCTGAATATCGACTGAGTTCACCCAAGGTAATCAGGTGCTCGATACCGCTGGCTTGGGCGTATCTTCCAACCTCAGCATGAAACTCTGGGCCTTGGGTTCCCACTTCACCCATGTCCCCTAGCACCAATACCCTGGGCTCTGGCGACTGCGCCAAGAGATCAATGGCTGCACGAACAGAGTCGGGGTTGGCGTTGTACGTGTCATCAACCAACACCAACTGTCGATGATTCACAGTCAATGTCAATGACCGCGATCTTCCGGCGACTGGCTCAAAGGCAGCCAGTCCTTGTTCAATCATGTGCAGCGGCACTTGGGCGGCCACTGCGCAACTGATGGCTGCCAAGGCGTTGTGAACATTGTGCTCACCCGCGACTGATAAATGAGTTGTCAATGGGCCAAGCGGTGTGTGAACGCTTAATTTCCAATGCTGATGGTTCCAGGTGCCATTTAAGAGATGAACATCTGAATTTGCGGTTCGACCAAAACTGATCACCTCTTTGCCCTCAGCCAAATGGCGCCACACCCCGGTGTGCTCATCATCGGCCGCAAACACGGCAACACCCTGTGCAGGCAAAGCAGAAAGCACCGCCCCGTTTTCAGTCGCCACAGCTTGCACGCTGTGCATAAATTCTTGGTGCTCACGCTGGGCGTTGTTAACCAATGCCACTGTGGGCATGCACAAGGATGCAAGATTGGCGATCTCTCCGGGGTGGTTCATACCCAGTTCAAGCACCGCACTGCGGTGGTGCTGCTGCAGCCTCAAAAGCGTCAACGGCACACCAATGTCATTGTTGAAGTTACCTTGGGTGGCCAAAGCATCTTTGCCCTGCCATACATGCAAAATGCTGGCGATCATTTGGGTGACCGTGGTTTTGCCGTTGCTCCCCGTCACCGCAATCAATGGCAAGGAGAACTGTGCGCGCCAAGCTTGGGCAATTTGACCAAGGGCTTGGCGTGTGTCATCAACCTCTAAACCCATCAATCCAGCTTGTGACAAACCATGGGTTGCGATAGCTGCAGAAACACCCAAACCTTTTAATTGCGCTAAAAAATCATGTCCATCAAATCGATCGCCTTTTAAAGCCACGAACAAATCGCCTTGAGTGAGTGTGCGCGTGTCTGTGTGCAAGCGTGAAAACACGGCATGCGCATCCCCTATCAATCGACTGTGTGGCAGCCACGCATGCAATTGCCCCAGCGTGATGTTGAGCACTTGACTCATACCCAGCCTCGCAATTTCAATGCAGCCATGGCATGCGCCGTGTCAGAAAAACTCAAGCGCGAAGCACCAATTTCCTGATAGTTTTCATGTCCTTTTCCCGCAACCAAGATCACATCTTGCGGCTTGGCTTGGGCAATCGTTTGCGCTATGGCCTGGGCGCGGTCAATGCACACCGTCAGTTTTGCTGTGTTGCTTAAACCCGCCACCATGCTTTGAATAATCTGTTCAGGATCTTCGTTGCGTGGGTTGTCACTGGTGAACACCAAGTGGTGGGCGAATTCTTCAGCCACTTTGGCCATAGGTGCGCGTTTGGAGGTATCGCGGTTGCCGCCGCAGCCAAAGACACAGTGCAAATCTCCCTCACGTGCTTTGGCCATGGGAAGCAAGGCTTTCAGCGCTTGCAACAACGCATCGGGTGTATGGGCATAGTCAACCACCACACAAGGCGCGTTCACACCTCCCATGCTTTGCATGCGACCCGGCACAGCAGGTAAACCTCGACAAGCTTGCACGGCATCTGCCAGAGACACCCCAAGCGAGCGCATGGCGGCTATGACGCCAAGTACATTGATGACATTGAAGTCCGCTACCCAATCAGTGTGCAACGAATGCACTTCTTCACCTTCTTGCACCTGAAACTGCAATCCATGACCGCTGTTGTGTACGTCTTTGGCGCGCAGTCTTGCCGGCTGATGCATTGAAACGGTCCAAACATCTGTTGCTGCTTCGCTGTTTTGCGTTTGAAGCTGCTGCACCAAAACTTTGCCTTGTGGGTCATCGATGTTGATGACTGCAGCCTTCAACTTGGGCCAGGCAAATAATTTTGCTTTGGCCTTCCAGTAGTCATCCATATGGGCGTGGTAATCCAAATGGTCTTGTGTGAAATTGGTGAATATGGCTACGCTGATTTGCGTACCTTCCAGTCGATATTCACTCAAGCCAATGGAAGACGCCTCGATGGCACAGGCCTTGACACCATCGTCTGCCCATTGGCGTAACTGTGAATGCAGGCGCACAGGGTCCGGCGTTGTCATGCCAGTGGCTTGCATCTGATCGCCTTGGCCCATCCCCAATGTGCCTACAACCGCACAGCGCTTGCCCAAGCTTGTGAGTGCATGTGAAAGCCACCACGCGGTAGATGTTTTTCCGTTGGTGCCAGTGACTGCCAATACCTGCAGTTGCTGACTTGGCGATTCGTAGTAAGCATCGGCAATCGGTCCACAGGCTTGTTTTAAATCGATATAGGTTCCAATTTTTTGCTCGTCCTGTGCCCATGTGAATGCATGTGCACCTGTCGCTTCCACCAAACAAGCACTTGCTCCTTGGGCTAAGGCTTGCGCCACATAGTCGCGCGCATCATGTGCCAATCCAGGCCAAGCTAAAAAACCATCACCTTGTTTGACTTTTCGGCTGTCAATATGAAGCTCGCCCGTGACTGCTTGGCGCAACCACTGGGCAGCTTGTGTCGGTGTATGCAGTGCTTGCATCAAAACGACTCCGCTTCAGCTTTGGCAATCACTTGAGGCTTGACTGCTCTATCAGGTTGAACGCCCAACATTCGCAATGTTTGTTGAACCGTTGCACTGAATACCGGTGCAGCCACATCGCCACCAAAATAGTGTCCGTTGGTGGGCTCATCAATCATCACTGCAACAACTATTCTGGGGTTTTCAATCGGTGCCATACCGACAAAAAATCCCCTGTATTTTTTGTCTGCATAGCCTTTGCCTTCTTGCTTATGGGCTGTACCGGTTTTTCCACCCACCGAATAGCCCATGGTTTGTGCTTTGGGTGCCGTGCCGCCGGGGCCGGTGACCAAATTGAGCATGTTGCGAACGGCGATAGCGTTTTGCGCGCTGATGGCGCGCACACCAACGACTTTGTCTTCTCGCTTGATGAGGCTGACAGGAACCACTTCACCATCACGCGCAAACAGGGTGTAGGCTTGGGCCAATTGAAACAAACTGGTGGACAAGCCATAGCCATAACTCATGGTGGCTTGTTCCATGGGACGCCATGTTTTGTAAGGCCGCAAGCGCCCAGCCACAGCACCTGGAAATGGCACTTGCGGTTTTTGCCCAAACCCCAATTGCGTATACATCTCCCACATGTCTTTAGGGGGCATCTTCATGGCAATTTTCACTGTGCCGATATTGCTGGATTTTTGTATCACCTCGGACACACTCAAGACCCCATGCGGATGGGCATCTTTGATGGTCATGCCATACATATTGAGTTTGCCTGGCGCGGTATCTATGGGTGTTTCAGCTTTGACCAAGCCTTTTTCCATCGCCAAGGCAATGACAAAAGGCTTCATGGTTGAGCCGGGTTCAAACGTGTCCGTCAATGCACGGTTACGCATCTGAACCGCATTGAAATTACTCCGCTTTTCTGGTGCGTAGCTGGGGTAGTTGGCCAGCGCCAGCACATCTCCCGATTGCGCATCCAACACCACCACGCTGCCCGCTGCGGCTTTGTTATCTATGACCGCTTCACGTAATCGCTGGTAGGCAAAGTACTGCACTTTGCTGTCTATGCTTAACTGCAGGTCGCGGCCATCCTCAGGCGGGATCTCGTCCCCAATACCTTCAATCACCTGCTTGTATCCGTTGTGGATAACCCGGCGCGAGCCACTTTTCCCAGCCAAATGCTTGTTGAATGCCAACTCAACGCCTTCTTGACCTGTATTTTCAATATTGGTGAACCCCACCACATGCGCTGCGGCCTCACCTTCGGGATACATGCGTTTGTATTCCATGGTGGTGTAGACGCCATGTATGCCCAGTTCTGCAACTTTTTTACCCGTGGCCATGTCGGCCTGCCGTTTGAGCCACACATGTTTTCTGCGGGGGTTTTTGATTTTTCCTTGAATCTCCGCTGGCGAGATGTCTAAAAGTTGCGCCAATTCTTTGAGTTTGGGATGGCTTGTATCAATCTCCTCTGGACTGGCCCAAATGCTTGGCATGGGTACGCTGGAGGCCAAGATCAAGCCATTGCGATCGAGCACGCGCCCCCGGTTAGCAGGAATTTCCAAGGTTCTCTCAAACCTCACCTGCCCTTGTTTTTTAAAGAAATTGTTGTCCAACACCTGCACATAAGCAGCGCGTGCGACCAATGCCAAGAAACCCAGCGCAATGCCCGCCACGATGAACTGACTTCGCCAAATAGGGGTCTTGCTTGCCAGCAAGGGGTTGGTGGAGTACTGCACACTGCGGCTGCTCATGGCTGGGCCTTAGGTGGCGTGTTTGCTGAAATTTTTTCGCTGCTTGTGTTTTGTGTAGACACATATTGGGTGATGGCCGGCGAAATGGTTTGCATATGCATTTGTTCGCGCGCAAGTTTTTCTACCCGCAAAGGCGTGGCTTGTGCGCCTCGCTCCACATCCAATCGGTCGTGCTCGGTATCGAGTCTTTGGGCGAGTGCCTTGGCTCTGTCGAGTTCGGTGTACAAGCGCCGCGATTCATATTGGGTACGCACCAAATACAAGGCACTCAGCAATACCAACACCAGCAGCATTGCACTCACCCTAGTCATACAGCCTCCAGCAAAGGCAATTTCTGAGCGACACGCATGATGGCACTTCGACTGCGGGGATTGGCGCTCACCTCTTCTTGGCTTGGCTTTTGACGACCCAATGCATGGAGGGTTAAATTTTTGCGTGTGGCAAACGGTTCGCGACGGTCATAAACATCCTTCGCATGCTTTGCGATGAATTGCTTGACCATGCGGTCTTCCAATGAATGAAAGCTGATCACCACCAGACGCCCTCCGGGCTGTAGCACCTGCAAACTCGCGTCCAGTGCAAATTCCAGTTCTTCCAACTCACGGTTGATAAAAATTCGAAATGCCTGAAAGGTACGTGTGGCTGGGTTTTGACCTGGCTCGCGTTTTTTGACCACTGTGGCCACCAAGTCTGCCAAGCCCAAAGTGCTGGCGGGCAGCTGCCCCGCCTCTCTTTTGGCCACAATGGCTTTGGCAATGCCAGACGCAAACCGCTCTTCTCCATAGTCACGAATCACCTGAGTTATTTGGTCGGTGCTTGCCACGCCCAGCCAGTCGTGAACGCTTTGGCCCTGGCTTGTGTCCATTCGCATGTCCAATGGGCCGTCCTGGCGAAATGAGAATCCGCGCTCGGGGTTGTCGATTTGCGGGGAGCTCACCCCCAGATCCATCAGCACACCCGCGACGCTGCTGTGGGGGAGTTGGCCCAGTGCGGCGAATCCCTGATGGCGTATTTCCACTCTGGGGTCGCTCATTGCTTTGGCCGCTGCAATCGCTTGCGGGTCTTTGTCGAAAACGATCAACTTGCCCTTGGGGGAGAGTGCTTCCAATATGCGCTTTGCATGCCCGCCGCGGCCAAATGTTGTGTCTACATAAGTGGCTTCGGCCTGGACGTCCAGCGCCGCGACCGCCTCCTTCAACATGACGGTGGTGTGTGCCCATTCGTTGCTTGCCATTCCACTTTAAAACGAAAAGTCACGAAACACATCGGGCATTTCACCTTGCATGGCTTGAGCCTCTTGCGTGTCGTATGTCGACTTGTCCCAGAGCTCGAAATGGGTGCCCATGCCCAGCAGCATCACTTCTTTGCTGATGTGAGCGGCGCTGCGCAGTTCAGGCGAGACAAGTACGCGGCCTGTGCCATCCATCTCAACATCCATGGCGTTACCCAACAAAATCCGTTTCCACCATTGCGCTGTCATGGGCAATGCGGCGACCCGCTCGCGAAATTTTTCCCACTCAACACGAGGAAACAACATCAAGCAGCCGTGAGGGTGACGCGTGATCGTGAGTTGCCCAGCGGCCGTTGCACTCAGCACGTCGCGATGCCTTGTAGGAACCGACAAGCGGCCCTTGGCATCCAAACTTAACGATGACGCACCTTGAAACACGGCTACAAACCCTTTATGACTTTGAAATGGGTGAAAAAGTGATTGCTCTCACATTTTTCCACTAAATACCACTTCTATGCACTTTAACAGGATTTTCTTGTCTTGCAAGCCCTTAACCGAGTTTTTATCAGCAAAATCAACAACTTAGCACAAGTTTCGCATGGTAGTTATTTTGAAAAAACCTTAATAATGAAGCACTTAGAAAGTGAATCGAATGTGATTTATTGATTTTTTGGGCATAAAAAAAGCAGGCCAGTGATGGCCTGCTTGGGAGATGAATGTTGGTTTTTTCAATCACCAAACATTTTTTGCTTCAATTCACGGCGTTGCTGCGCTTCAAGAGACAAGGTGGCGGTGGGCCTGGCCAATAAACGGCCCACCCCGATGGGCTCACCTGTTTCATCACAATAGCCGTAGTCGTCGCTGTCTATGCGGCTGATCGACTGCTCGATCTTCTTGAGCAGCTTTCTTTCTCTGTCGCGGGTACGCAGCTCTAGTGCATGCTCTTCTTCGATGGTGGCGCGGTCGGTTGGGTCAGGCACGATCACCGTGTCCTCGCGCAAATGCTCTGTGGTCTCACTTGCGTTGGTCAAAATATCTGTTTTAAGTTGAACTAACTTTAAACGGAAGAAGGCCAATTGCAATGCGCTCATGTACTCTTCATCAGGCATAGCAAGCAGCTCTTCATCAGAGAGGGTTGCTGCTGTTTTGGTTTTCCAGTTATTGGCCAATTTGGGGTTTTTGACAGGAATCATGGGAACAAACGCTGGCAGAGTGGGTACAGAAATGGGCCCGTAACTGGCTTTGGCCATGGTGGAGGCCACGCTCAAACCTGGCGGAGGCGGCATCATCGACATGGCTTTGGCGGCGCGAGGAGATTTTTTGGCCGTATCGGGAGAGGAGTCCACGCGGCCAGCAGCGGCAGGCGCGGTTGTTTTCAAGGCAGATTTAACAGAAGTTGTCACAGTTTTAGATGCAGGTTTCGCCGAAGCGGTCTTTTTGACAGGCAGCGGCGCTTTAGCCACTGGCGATTTCTTTGAAGGTACAACTTTTTTGGCAGGCACGGCCTTTTTGGCAGGCACTGCTTTTTTAGCTGCAACCGGTTTTTTAGCGGGAACAGCTTTCTTAGCAGGGACTGCTTTCTTAACAGGCACCACTTTCTTGGCAGGCGCTGCCTTTTTGGCTACGGCTTTTTTCGTGGCAACAGCTTTTTTAACGGGCACTGCTTTCTTCTTGGGTAAAGGTTTTTTGGCAGCAACAGGTGTTTTCACAACCTTTGCCTTGGGTTTTGCAGCCGTGACCTTGGTTTTACTCACGGCTTTGCTGTGGCTTGAATGCTTTACAGATTTCAATGCAATTCTCCTTACAGCCAGGCGTGGAGTGCATCCGCACCAAGCCCCATACTGCTTCTGGTTGTTGTCTCAAACTTCATCAGTGACCAGTGCCATCAGCCGAGTGAAAACTTCATCTCGGGGCCAATGGCGCGCGGATTGTACTCAGCTTATGCACTGTTCCAAGCCTTGCTGAAAGATATCTTTTGGCAAATCGATACCAATGAATACCATTTTGCTCGTTCGCTTCTCTCCAGGGGCCCAAGCTTGGCCTAAATCGCTTCCCATGAGTTGGTGCACCCCTTGGAAAATAACCTTGCGCTCTGTGCCTTTCATGTGCAGGACGCCTTTGTAACGCAACATGCGCGGACCGTAAATATTGACGATCGCGCCCAAGAAATCTTCCAACTTGGCAGGGTCAAGCGCGCGGTCCGCTTTGAAGACAAAGCTTTTGACATCGTCGTCATGGTGGTGATGGTGGCCATGATCGTGGTCATGTGCATGATCGGCGTGGTCATGACCATGATGAGCGTGGTCATGCTGGTGCGAGGGGTGGTCGCAATGCTCATCGTGCTTGTGGTGATGGCCGTCGCTTAAGAAATCGGGATCAATTTCCAAAGTCGTGTTGAGGTTAAAGCCTCGCAAGTCAAACACCTTATCAATCGCTATTTCACCAAAGTGCACGATATGTTGCGGTGCTCTGGGGTTCATGTGTTTCAAACGATGCTCCAGTGCATCCAGCTCGGCAGCAGAAACCAATTCACTTTTGCTGATAAAAATTTGATCAGCAAAACCCACTTGGCGACGTGCTTCTTGCCGGTCATTCAAGGTTTGTGCTGCGTGTTTGGCGTCCACCAAGGTGAGCACGGCATCGAGCAAAAAACTTTCAGCAATTTGGTCATCCATGAAAAAAGTTTGTGCCACAGGTCCAGGATCTGCCAATCCCGTGGTTTCAATGACCACGCGATCAAAGTCGAGTTCGCCCTTGCGCTTTTTCTCTGCCAAGTCTTGCAATGTGGTGCGCAGGTCTTCGCGAATCGTGCAGCACACGCAGCCATTGCTCATTTGCACAATATGCTCTTTGGTATCGGCCACCAAAATTTCGTTGTCTATGTTTTCTTCGCCAAATTCATTTTCAATCACAGCGATTTTGAATCCATGGGACTCGGTGAGAATGCGCTTAAGGAGTGTGGTTTTGCCTGCACCTAAAAAACCAGTCAGAACAGTCGCGGGAATCAACATAAGAATTCAACCTTCAAAATAATAAAAAATAAAGTGGGGGCAGTGTAGCCAGCATTCAAGTCAGGGCCATCACTTCTTCATCAAAATCAGTCCTTTGAGGTATTCGCCTTCAGGGAAACACACAGTCATAGGGTGATCAGGTGCTGCATGCACGCGGTCGAGAAAATAAGCATCCACCCCTGAATCGTTACCTGCAGACGCGACAATTTTGTGAAAAAGCTCAGGGGAAATACCGCCTGAACAACTGTAGGTGAACAACACCCCGCCTTTAGACAACAACTTAAACGCCCATCGGTTGATGTCTTTGTAGGCACGCGCTGCACGTTCTGCATGCGCGGCACTCGGCGCGAACTTGGGCGGGTCAAGCACAATGGCATCAAACTGCCGCCCCTCTTTGTGCAAACTTCGCAAGCTCGCATTCACATCCGCATCTACAAATACCGCATTGCGTTCGTCAAAGCCATTGCGCTTGACATTGGCTTGCGCTTTGGCAATGGCGGGAGCTGAAGAGTCCACGGTGGTCACCACAGCACCGCTGCCCAGCAAGCCCGCAGCTCGCATACCGCTCAAAGCCGCCACGCTGAAACCACCCGTATAGCCATAGCAGTTCAACACCTGTTGCAGGCCAAGTCGCTGTGCATATTCGGCAAATTTCAAGCGACTGTCGCGTTGATCGAGGTAGAAGCCCGTTTTATGGCCCTCCAAAATATCGAGTTCCAAACTCCAATGGTGTTCTTGAATGACCATCGCAGTGGTGTCGCTGGCTCCCGGCGAACGAAACAACCACCCCTTGACAGGCTCTAAACCTTCTAGCCCGCGCACACCCGAGTCGGAACGTTCGAACACGCGCTGAGCGCCGGTGTGCAAGACCAAGGCTTTAACGATATCGGCTTTGAACCGTTCTGTGCCTGCAGATAAAAACTGCGCCACCAAGGTGCCGTCATAGCTGTCGACGATCAAGCCAGGAAGTCCATCAGCTTCACCATGGATAAGCCGCACGCCATTCGAAGGCACTTGCAAACGCGAACGCATGGCCACGGCTGTAGCCACTTGCCGCTCAAAAAATGCAGCATCAATATGCTCGGACTCTGTGAACGACCAAATACGCGCTCTGATTTTGGAGCTGGGACTGAAAGCGGCCCATCCCAAAAACTGCCCCGTCTCAGACTCCACACGCACGGTTTCACCTGCGTCAGCGCCTCCCTTGGCAATGGCTGAGTCAAACACCCACGGGTGACCTCGCAGCGCCGAGCGTTCCTTGCCTGCTTTCAATTTCAAAATTTTCATGGGGTTTTCTTGCGCGCCCGTGGGTGGGCAGCGTCATAGGTTTTGGCCAAATGCTGGTAATCCAAACGTGTGTAAACCTGTGTGGTGCTGATATTGGCGTGGCCCAGCAATTCTTGTACACCACGCAAGTCCCCGCTGGACTGCAACACATGGCTGGCAAAAGAATGTCGCAACATATGCGGGTGAACTGGGGTGGCAATGCCGGCTTGCAAGCCCCGCAAACGCAGGCGCTGCCATACCGCTTGCGCCGTGAGGCGTGTGCCGCGCTGGCCTACAAACAAAGCTGTTTGCTCTGCCGCACTTGCGGGCAGACCATCAGATCTCACGGCCAACCATGCATGCAAAGCTGCCAAGGCCTGTTGACCCACTGGCACACTGCGCCGCTTGGACCCCTTGCCCAACACATGGGCCTCGCCGGTCTGCAGATCAATCCAGCCCTTGGCTTCGGCGTGGGCTTGAACATCCAAGCCCATTAACTCGCCCACCCGCAGTCCGCTGCTGTAGAGCAATTCAACCATGGCGGTATCGCGCGCTTGCAACCAAGGCGGAATATCAGTGGGTCGGTACTGCGCGAGTTGCACCGCATCATCCACATTCAAAGCTTTGGGTAATGGCTTGGCCGCTTTGGGCGCACGCAAGCCCGACAAGGGATTGGCAAGAATCAGTCCTTCTTTGCCCAGCCAATTGAAAAATCCCCGCCACCCAGAAAGTATCAACGCTATGCCGCGCGGGCTTCTGCCACCCGCATGCATATGGGCCATCCAGCGGCGAATATGCGCGGCTTCAATCAGGGTCAGGCTTGCCAGATCAGCTTCTGTCGCCAGCAGATTTAATTTGTTGAGGTCCTCGGTGTAGAGAGACACAGTTCTGTCTGCCAGCCTTTTTTCAAACCGCACATGCAATAAGTAGCGATGGATTAACTCTTGGCTTGGCGTCATGCGTGTTTGCAAAAAATCTCAGCGCAAACGACTGAGTGCGGCACTGGCCAGTTCAGCGATGCGAGTGAGTAAATCGGTTCCCATGGAAGACTGAAAGCGCTGGGGGTCAGGTGAAGCCAGCACCAACAAGCCCAGGGTTACATCAGTTGCCTTGGCTTGCACATCATCTTCTTGCTGCACATTCCAAGGCGAGTCTGTGCTGCGCAAAGCCAGCAAAGCCACCGACTGCGCCTCATGCGGATGCGCCAACCACTTCACTGCTTCAAAGTCTGCGTTGGCTCCGCAATAAGGTGCGCGCAAGCCTTGCGCAAAAGCCTTGGCTTCTTCACTCACACCTTGTGCAAAGTCTTCAATCTGAAAAGCCTCACCCACTTGCCACACACGAATCGCCACCTGCGGCACCATAAAGTGGTGCTGAATTTCATCGACGATGATGCTGGGCAAATCAGCGGGATGCTGGGTCATCAACAGGCTTTGCGACCAACGGTGCAAGCGATCAGCCAAAACCGCGTTATCGCTGCCGTTGCGAATCATCTCCATCATGCGCTGCTCAAGAGCGCGTATTTTTTCGCGCAACATATCGGCTTGGCGCTCTTGCAAACTGACCGCGCGTTGGCCATGCGGACTGACAAATCGCACATTCGATAAAAGCTGGGCATGACGCTCAAAAAAATCTGGCGTGTTCACCAAAAAATTGGCGATATCGTCTTCTGTGATCGGGGTAATTGAGTTGTTCATTCGGGAATCTCCATCTCGCCAGTGAATACGGTTGTTGCTGGGCCGCTCATCATCACGGATGCGCCCGCGCCTTGCCATTCGATTGTGAGCATGCCGCCATGGGTATGCACTTGCACTTTAGGTTCTAACCAGCCTTGTTGAATACCCGCCACCACGGCGGCACAAGCCCCGGTGCCACAGGCCAAAGTCTCACCCGCTCCGCGCTCATACACCCTAAGCTTCACCACAGTAGGCGACAGCACTTGCAAAAAACCTGCGTTGACGCGCTTGGGAAATGCCGCATGGTTTTCAATCAAAGGCCCCCAATGGGCAACCGGCGCTTTGTCTACATCCTCTACCCGCATCACCGCATGCGGGTTGCCCATGGAAAGCACCGCCACATCCACACTTTCTTGTTCGCTCAAGACAAGCTTCCAAAGTAAATCCGAAGGTCCATCCCTCGCTTGGGCCTTGGAGGAATCAAAGGGCACTTGCGGCAAAGCAAAGATGGGCGGTCCCATATCAACCAGAACTGAGCCATCTGGTAACTCACTTAAAGCGATGACGCCGCCATGCACTTGTACTTTGACGGTTGTTTTATCCGTCAGCCCTTGTTCACGAACAAAACGCACAAAACAACGCGCACCATTGCCGCAGTTTTCTACCTCACCGCCATCGCTGTTGTGGATGACGTACGCGAAATCAACTTCAGCATTTGAAGAAGCCCGAACCGACAAAATTTGATCAGCACCCACACCTAAATGCCGATTCGCCATAAAGCGGTATTGGGCAGGCGTGAGGCCAAACAAGCCTTGTGTCTCGTCGAGCACCACAAAGTCGTTGCCCGCACCCTGCATTTTGGTAAATCGTATGCGCATGGCCTGATTATCGCCTTGTCATAATGCGCGCATGGTCCGCCCCCATTTACAACTTCACCCGCCCAGAATTCCCGCCACCCCCTTGCCTGCCGCCACGGTTTTGCTGCTGCGCGACGCAGAAGACGGTTTGCAAGTGCTGATG
>CANLWQ010000003.1 GCA_947494405.1 Comamonadaceae bacterium
AACTTAACTTGATGCGCCAAGCCCAGCGGCAGCCCGCCCATTCGCGCCGAGCTTGTGGCAGGCAGTAACTTGCCCCACACGGTGTAACCACCCTCACCGTCCAGTATTTCTCCGGCTTGCAAATCGCGCTTGGCCGTGGCCACCACATCAGCCTCCCAGCTTTGGGCCACCCCAGTAGGTTCGCCGCGCAAGGCCACACTGGCCACCGACATACCCACCTCAAGACCAATCAAATGCCAGCGCTTGTACAAAGTGAAATACCTGCCCGTGGGATCGGTGTGGGCGTTGTACTCTTCAAAACAATTTTTGATGTAATCCGTCTCGGCCTCAACAGTGACCCAAACGCCCATTCGAATATCGTAGGGAATCACCCGTCCATTGGCTTCAAGTGAAGAAATCACTTCGACCATGCCTTTGTGCTCTAGTACCCCGCCCTCGCTGATGGGGCGAGTGACAAAAGGAATGTCTTCCACACTGGCTGGCGGGTAAAGCAGTCCGTTGCTAGGTACGCTTAAACCGGTGGCGTTGGCCACTGCCGTGCTTTCGATGGAAGGTTTTGAGCCATCCAAAAAACTGTTGAACATTTTGGGGTTCAAGCCGCCGCGACTGGCTTGCTCGGGTGTCAAGCCGTAGTTAGCCCAAACCGTGTCCGGTGTGGATTCAGAAAAATGCGGCAACCATTTATGTCCTCGCCCGGCCGCCACCACGGGAAAGCCACAGGTGCGGGCCCAATCAACCAAATCACAAATCAAAGCCGGTTGATCGCCAAAAGCCAGTGAGTACACCACGCCGGCAAGCGCTGCTTTGCGAGCCAATAAAGGACCACAAAAAGCATCCGCTTCTACAGTGACATTCACCACATGCTTGCCGTGCTCGAAAGCACTCAGACAATGCTCTACAGCGGCGATAGGGTTTCCAGTGCATTCCACCACCACATCGATACGCGGGTCACTGACCAAGGAACGCCAATCTTCTGTGAGAAATGTCAATCTGTTTTGAAAGGCTTCATCCAAAGACTTTGCCTGCGACTGATGCTCTGGCCAGCCCACACGGGCTAAATTGGTTTTGGCACTGGAGACAGATAAATCTGCAATACCCGCCAAATGCACGCCAGGGGTTCGCGGCACTTGGGCCAAGTACATTGCACCAAACTTGCCCGCACCAATGAGGGCCACGCGTATGGGCTTGTTGTCCCGCTCACGCTGTTGAAGTTGAAGAAACAAACTCATGCGGCTTTTTGTACTTGATCAAATGGCACATCGGTGGTGACCAAAGCGCTGGCTTGCAAACCCTTGGCCCAAGGCAAATCAACAGGATAGTTATTCAACAAGCCGTCGTCGGGCAGGCACTCGATGGGTGTGAAGTCGCGGTGCGCAATGTATTCAGGACGCTTGTGACGCTTGATATGGTTGCTGACAGCACACAGACTGAGGTAAACGCTGACACGGTTCCAAGGCGATAAGTTGCTGGCCGAGGCATGGACCAAACAGCTGTGAAACAAAATCATAGAGCCAGCTGGTCCGGTGGGGCTGACGATGCCGCCCTCTTTGCCGCCGGCACGCTGGACCAATTGGGCAATCAGGTCGTTGTCCACTGTCCACAAGGGGTAACTGGTGGTGGTTAAGTCATGCTTGGCGTCGATCACGCCTTTTTTATGGCTGCCAGGAATGAACATCAAGGGGCCATTGAATGAATTCACATCGTCCAAAAAGATAGCCACATTCATGGCGCGTTCCGTGGGCATCATGTCGTCATTGAGCCAAGTGCCGTAATCTTGGTGCCACTGCCAGACATCGCCTTCGAAAGCCATCTTTCCATTGATCTTGAACTGGTGCATATAAAGCTTCTCGCCAAACAAATCTTCAACGGGATCAATCATGCGGGGATGACGTGCCAATTTGGCAAATGGCTCGCTGTACAAATGCGCCGCGAAATTGGTTCTGACCACGTCCTTGCCTTTTTCGCGCACATTGAAAGCTTCTTGACGGCTGTAGAGGCGAGGAACCTCTTCAACCATCACACGGGTCTCTTCAGGACTGAAAAGTCCGGGGAAAAACAAATAGCCCTCTTTGTCAAATTGGGCGTGCTGCTCGGGGGTAAGTTTCATTTCAATCTCCACAATGGCCGTATTCAGAATTCGGTAAATTATCGCTACTTCTGATTGACTTTTCACGCCAAGGCCAATGCATTTAGCCATAATTGCTTTTTTCTTATCACTTAAGTGACCTTAGGAAGCCCAATGAAAACCATTTTTTCTCTTTTTTTAAGCCTGTTTATGTTCATGCAACCTGCCATGGCGGCAGACACATCTGATTCAAATGCCCCGCCCGATTTGGAAACTTCCAAAGCTTTGATTGCCAAAAAAGACTGGACCGGCGCGATTTCGAGCTTGGAAAAATTCGTCAAAGCCAATCCCAATAACGCCGATGGATTTAATTTATTGGGCTATAGCTTGCGCAACGCCAAGCGTTATTCAGAAGCCATCTTTAACTACAAAGAAGCCTTGCGTCTTGACCCTAACCACCGCGGCGCACACGAGTACCTCGGTCAAAGCTATGTTCTAACCAAGCAACTCGATAAAGCCAAAGAATTGCTGGCCTCGCTTGAAAAAATATGTGGTTTGCAATGCGAGGAATACCTAGACCTGAAAAAATCCATAGACAAAGTCAAGAAGTAACAATCCCAGGTTTGAGCGGCAAGGCGGTTTTGTATCGCACCTGCTTCAAAGCAAAACTGCTGCGGATTTTCTCCACGCCCGGAATGGGCGAGAGCTGCTCCAAAATAAATTTCTCTAAGGCAGCCATGTCTGCAATCGCCACGCGAATCAGGTAATCTGAGTCGCCCGTCATCAAGTAACACTCCATCACCTCCTCGTGGTCGGCGATGCGTTGCTCAAACTCTGCCAAGGTTTGCTTGGATTGCTCTTTCAAACTGATAGATATAAACACGTTCAATCCCAAACCCAAAGCCTTGGGGTCAGTGAGCGCCACATACTTTTGAATCACCCCAGAAGCTTCTAATGCTTTGACCCTGTTGAGGCAAGGTGAAGGAGACAGATGGACCCGCTTGGCCAGCTCCAGATTGGTGATACCACTGTCTTGCTGTAATTGATCTAATATTTTGTAATCCACCAAGTCAAGCAGCATTAAATATCTCCAAAATTAATTAATTAAATATTTTATGCTTTAAATAAGAAATACTCAGCCATTTAAAGGTGACTCATTTTGCAAGGCATTGACTATATTCATGTTCATGAACACAAACATTTTCAATTCCTCGCATGGGGATGCAGACCCCCTAGAAACCGCTGAATGGCGGGACGCATTCAATGCGGTGGTGTCGCAACACGGCGCCGAGCGCGCCGGTTTTTTGCTCGACCAACTCGTGGCCCTCGCCCACCAAAACCAAATCGACTGGTCGCCAGAATTGGTCACACCTTATGTGAACACTGTTGCAGTGGAGATGCAGGCCCCCTTTCCTGGGGACTTGTCTATAGAAGAAAAAATTGCCTCCATCATTCGCTGGAACGCATTGGCCATGGTGGCCAGAGCCAATGCCGCTTATGGCGAACTTGGCGGTCATATCGCCAGTTACGCCAGTGCCGCAGATTTATTCGAGGTGGGTTTCAACCATTTTTTTCACGCGCGCAACCAGTTTCATGGCGGCGACTTGGTGTTTTTCCAACCGCACAGTGCACCCGGTGTTTACGCCAGAGCTTATCTAGAAGGCCGTTTGAGCGAGCAAGACTTGGCGCATTACCGCCAAGAAATCAGTGCGCCTGACCAAGGGGCGCGTGGCCTCTCAAGCTACCCTCATCCATGGCTGATGCCAGACTTTTGGCAATTTCCCACGGGTTCTATGGGGCTGGGGCCCATCAGTTCCATCTACCACGCCCGCTTCATGCGTTACCTGTCTCACCGCCAACTGCTGGACTGCAGCCAACGCAAAGTCTGGGGGGTGTTTGGCGATGGCGAAATGGACGAACCCGAGAGCATGAGCGCCTTGACCTTGGCCTCTCGTGAAAAATTAGACAACTTGGTCTGGGTGGTTAATTGCAATTTGCAACGCTTAGATGGTCCGGTTCGTGGGAATGGCCGCATCATCGATGAACTGGAAAAACTCTTTCGCGGTGCTGGCTGGAATGTGATCAAACTCATTTGGGGCAGTGACTGGGATGGCTTGTTTGCCCGCGATACACAACAAGCGCTGGTCAAAGCTTTTGCCAACACGGTCGACGGACAAATGCAGACCTTTGCCGCCAAAGACGGGCGCTTCAACCGCGATAATTTTTTTGGGCAAAACCCAGAACTTGCGCAACTGGCCCAAGGATTGACGGACGAACAAATTGACCGCTTAAAACGCGGTGGTCATGATTTGGTCAAAATCCACGCCGCTTATGCGACTGCCGCTGCTCACCATGGACAGCCCACAGTCATCTTGGCGCACACCAAGAAAGGCTATGGCATGGGTCAGGCGGGTCAAGGCAAGATGACCACCCACAGCCAGAAAAAACTCGATGACACCGCCTTGCTGGAGTTTCGCAACCGTTTCAATTTGCCTTTAAGCGATGAACAAGCCAAAGAGATGGCATTTTTCAAACCCGCTGAAGACAGCAGCGAAATGCAATACCTGCACGCGCAGCGCCACAAACTCGGCGGCTATTTACCCCGACGCGAAACACTGTGCCAGAGCTTGCCTGTGCCGGAGTTGAGCAGCTATGCCAACTTTGCTATCGAAGCGGATGGCAAAGAGATGTCCACCACCATGGCGTTTGTTCGCTTGCTGGGCAATTTGCTCAAAGACACACAACTGGGGCCGCGCATTGTCCCCATCGTGGCTGACGAAGCACGCACTTTTGGCATGGCTAATTTGTTCAAGCAAGTGGGTATCTACTCCAGCTTGGGTCAAAAATATGAGCCCGAGGACATTGGATCGGTGCTGAGTTACCGCGAAGCCATGGACGGGCAAATATTGGAAGAAGGCATCAGCGAGGCCGGCGCAATAGCAAGTTGGACAGCTGCAGCCACCAGCTACAGCGTACACGGCTTGGCTATGTTGCCCTTTTATATTTACTATTCCATGTTTGGATTTCAACGCGTGGGAGACGCGATTTGGGCAGCCGCGGACCAGCGCTCTAGAGGCTTTTTGCTGGGTGCCACCTCGGGTCGAACCACCTTGAGCGGCGAAGGTTTGCAACACCAAGATGGCTCCAGCCATTTGGTGGCAGCCACCATTCCCAACTGCAAGTCCTATGACCCGGCTTTTGCCTGTGAGATGGCCGTCATTGTTGACCAAGGTATGCGCGAAATGGTGGTCGAGCAAAAAGATGTTTTTTATTACATCACGTTGATGAATGAAAACTATGCGCAACCCAACCTGATCGCCGGCTCTAGAGAACATATTTTGCAAGGAATGTACCTGATAGCTGACAACACCCACAGCATGAAAAAAATCACTGCAACAGTGACTTTGATGGGCTCGGGCGCCATATTGCGTGAAGTTATGCAAGCGGCTCAACTGTTGGCACAAGACGGTATTGCATCCCAAATTTTCAGCGTGACCAGTTGGAGTGAGCTTGCCCGCGAAGGACATAACTGCGATACAGCCACATTGCAGGGCAATGAAAATACCTTGCCCTTCGTGACCACACAAATTCAAACCACCAAGGGGCCTGTGATTGCCGCCACCGACTATGTCAGGGCAGTGGCTGAAAGCATTCGTGCTTTCATGCCCCAAGGCAGAAAGTACCTGACTTTAGGAACAGACGGCTTTGGTCGCAGCGACACCCGCGCCCAATTGAGGGCCTACTTTCAAGTCGATGCCCAGCACATCGCCCAGGTCGCTCGCAAGGCTTTGGCTCAAGCGTGAGTCTTTTCAAACTCAAACATATAGTCGCGTAACTTTTGCACCGATGCCAAGGGCATGGCGTTGTAAATAGAAGCACGCATGCCGCCTGCTGCGCGATGGCCTCGCAGTTGCACCATGCCTTTAGCCTCCGCACCTTGGAGGAATTCGGTGTTCAAAGATTCGTCACGCAAAAAGAAGGTGACATTCATGCGGGATCTGTCACTGCGCTGCACCCGGTTGCTAAAAAACGAACTGTGGTCCAAAAAGTCGTAAAGCACATCGGACTTGACCAGGTTGTGCTGCTCCATATCCTTCAAACCGCCTTCACGCTGAATATGCTGCAACACCAAACCCATGATGTAAATCGCGTAGGTAGGCGGTGTGTTGTACATGGAGTCATTGTCTGCTTGTAGCTGGTAGTTGAAGGCAGAAGGCGTCGCCGCTGTAGCGTGCCCCAATAAATCACGCCGCACAATCACCAAGGTTACGCCAGACGGGCCGATGTTTTTTTGCGCACCCGCATAAATCAAACCATAGCGAGAGATGTCAATGGGTTTGGACATGATGTTGGACGACATATCAGCGACCAAAGGTATGTCTCCCGTGTCGGGTGTCCAATGGCACTCCACACCGCCAATGGTTTCGTTGCTGCAAAAATGCACATAGGCAGGATGGGCCGATAAAGCCCAAGACGAAAGCGCCGGCATGCAGTTATAGCCCTGCGCTTCAGAGGTGGCGGCCATATGGACTTGCCCGTAGCGCGCAGCTTCTTGCATAGATTTAAGTGACCAGTTGCCACTCACCACGTAATCGGCATGGCCGGTTCGTGAAATCAGGTTCATAGGGACGATGGCATTTTCTGCAATCGCACCCCCTTGCAGTAGCAAGACCACATAGTTGTCAGGTACGGCCAATAACTCTCGTAACAAAGACTGGGTTTGCGACAAAATCTGCGTGAACTCTGGTCCGCGGTGACTCATTTCCATGACCGACATGCCGCTGCCTTGCCAATCCATCATCTCGTCAGCGGCTTGACGCAACACGGACTCTGGCAAAGTTGCTGGTCCAGAACTGAAGTTGATCACCCGGGTCATAAAGCTTTGATATCTGACAAATCAATTCCCTCTTGCTTGGCCACCCGGTCCAAAGCCTCTTCAAATAAAGCCCGGGCAGTGCCGGAAACAGCAGAAAGATAGGCGTGCAATTTGGCATCATTTTGCGAACTGTTGAGGCAGTCGGCACTGTATTTTTCAAAGCTGTTGAGCTGAAAAATCAACTCCGCCACATGGCGCGGACATTCACACAGAACTTGGGTTGGAATCGACGCCACCCGCTGCAAAACATGGTCTGAATAACGCCTGGCTGGAATGGTTTTGGCAGACAAGTGGGCGTCTTGCCTAGAGGGATCAATGAATAAAACGGATTGAATGATGTCACTCAAATCAGCGTCAGGAACGGGCTCACGGCGCAACATCAGCCCCGCTTCTTTAAGCGTTTGCAACACAACATCTGATGCATAGCTGTAAATGAGCAGGCCTTTACTGACCTTCAAATGATTTTGTAAACGCAATATATCTTGTGCGTTGTAGGGCTGAACAGTTGATTGATGCAAGAGCAGCATGGTTGACGCATCATCAATGCTGGGGAAATTAGCTGTGGACAAGGCATCTTGTAAGTCTGAAAAAACATGAACCACCTTCAAGCTGGCATGACCAAAAGCCAAAGTGAATTTTTGGGTTTCTATACGACTTGCCAAGCCATAACCCACCACCACCAATGAGATGACAGCGGGTAAAACATGTCGCGCCGCATGAACTTGTGTGGCTTGTCTGGATTCGTTCAACAAGCTTTGCAAAGATGAGATGTCCATGTCTGCCAAAGTGCTGATGGCATGCCCCTGCAGAGTCAAACTTTTGAGCAAGGTCACTTTCAGCACTTCTTGATCGCTGTAAAGCCTGTGTCCGCCTTCGGATTTAGGCGGCGTGACAACCCCGTATCGGCGCTCCCATACGCGCAGGGTGGCCACGGGCAAGCCCGCAATTTTGGCCACAGCACCAATGCGGTACTTTCCTTGTGTGGGGTCTGATGAGTGATGATTTAAGGACATAACTGGCTTTTCCGTGTTGGTTGCATAGATTTTGACCAAATATTACCTTAATAAACGAGTCAAATACCAATTTATATTTGAAAAAAGCCTTTTTAACACTACATTAAATACATAAAAGCTCTTCACGCGTGTTTTAGCGTTGAACCCAAGTCTAAGTCACTGGAGATTGACATGTTTTCTAAACTCACACAAAACGCAGTCAACACCTTGCTGTGGATATGTAAACACCAAGACAGCGGCCCTGTGACCACAGATGCTGTGAGTAAACACCTGGGTTTGTCTGTTTCTTATTTGGAGTCTTTGCTGTCAAACCTGAAAAAACATGGCTTTGTGGTTTCGTACAGAGGACCGGGTGGTGGTTATTGCCCTCAAGGTAAGGCGTCCGATTTGATGCTCTTGGATTTGATTAAGGTGTTTGAATTTGAACAACAACCCAAGCACCGTCCTCGCGACAGCCAAGGTGCCTTGAGCAAAGATCTGATTTTTTATTTGATGCAAAACTTTTGGGAAGATCACTTAAATGGCATGAGCATGGCTGACGTTTTACGACGAGTGCCTGAGGATGCTTGGGGTGCCATGGTCACACCTTCGGCGCCTAAATTAGACCCAAGAAAGTTCAAGCCACTGCAAGTTCCAAAATTACCCTCAGGACCTAATTCTGTTTTCTCGCTGGCCACTTCCATGGCCGCTTAGTGCAAAACCATTACATAGGCGCTGTGCGCTAAAGTCTGCATCTTTTGTCACAAGGGATGCAGTTTTATGAGTCGCTTTTACTATTCTGATAGCCCTTGGAAAAACCGAATTGAAGATTTCATGGATCACCGGTGGGTGCAACATGGCTTGGTTTGGTTGATATTGCTCAATGCACTCATTCTGGGTCTTGAGACTAACCCAGACATCATGAACAAAATGGGGCCCCAGTTACTTCTGGTTGACCACGCCATCCTTTGGATCTTCATCGCCGAGATAGTCTTGCTCATCACGGCCAGAGGAATGGGCTACTTTAAAGACCCATGGTGCGTCTTTGACTTCATCGTTGTTGGCATTGCTCTTATTCCAGCCTCGGGGTCTTTATCTGTCTTAAGAGCTTTACGGGTCTTGCGTGTTCTGCGACTTATCAACAAAGTAGAAAGCATGCGCAAAGTGGTGGGGGGATTGCTCTCTGCCTTGCCAGGTTTGGGCTCTGTGTTTGGCCTGATCACCATCATTTTTTATGTGGCGGCGGTCATTGCAACCAATTTGTTCCAGCATGATTTTCCGCAATGGTTTGGCGACCTAGGGGCCAGCGCATTTACATTGTTTCAAATCATGACCTTAGAAGGCTGGTCGCAAGAACTTGCGCGCCCCATCATGGAAGTTTTTCCCTATGCATGGATATTTTTTGTTCTCTTTATCCTGATTGCTACCTTTGTTGTGTTTAACCTCTTCATTGCCGTCATCGTCGACTCCATTACCGCCGACAAAGAACAAGACCGCAAGGACCATGCACAGTTCAATGCCATTGAGGAGGAACTGCGCACAGTGCACCGCGAACTCAGCGAATTGAAGCATTTATTGCAACAGCAGTCTGCGCTCCCGCCACCACGTTCATGAACATTCCCCAGCCATTGCGGCACCTCATCGGGCAGCGTATTCGGCAATTGACTGGCTCAACCCAGTCACCCGAAAGCTTTAAGCAACCTGTAGGTGACCCTGGTTTGCTGGGGCCCCAATCCATGCCGTGGAAAGTCCATGCGCATTTCATCAGCATGATGGTGGGCGGCTTGTCGTCTTTGATGTTGCAAGCCTTGCACCCTAGAGCGTTGGCTGCAGTTTGGGACCACTCAAATTTTCGCCACGACCTCAAGGGGCGTTTGGGCAGAACCGCGTATTTCGTCGCGATCACCACCTATGGCGGACGCGAACAAGCCTTGAATGCGATTGAGCGAGTGAATCGAATCCATTCAGCTGTCCATGGGCATATGCCTGATGGCTCCACTTATGTGGCCAATGAACCTGAGCTGCTTAGATGGGTTCATTTGGGCGAAGTTTGCAGCTTTTTAAAGGCTTACCAAAGTTTCTCCTTGCAGCCTCTTAGCTCTGAACATGCAGACCAGTATGTGGCTGAAATGGCTTTGATAGGTCATCACTTAGGTGCAGAACATTTACCCTTGACTCAATATGAGAGCCATCAAGCTTTGCTTGATTTTCTGCCCAGTTTGCGGTTTGACCAGAGAACCAAAGAAATCATTCATGTGATTGAGAACTACCCTGCTGATTTCTTCGACCGCCCCATACTCAAGTTGGTCATTCAAGCCGCGTTTGATGGACTTCCCGATTGGGCCTTGGCCATGATGGGGCGCACTCCTCACAACCCTTTGCAAAAACTCGCTGTTTGTCATGCCCTGCGTTTGGTTGGTTTGCCGCTGCAAGCAGTGTTAGACCAAGACGGTGTTGCCGCCTACGCTAGGCAGCGTATGTCCATGGCTTCAATGGTTTAAATACCCGTATGTGTTGAGCCTATGCAGGCGGGTAACTAAGCGACAATGTCCCATCAATTTCTATCGCTGAACCCTATGCACATGCTTCGTTCCCTGCTTTTTGTACCCGGCGACAGCGAAAAAAAACTGTCCAAATCCACCAGCACATCTGCTGACGCTTTGATTCTGGATTTAGAAGACTCTGTAGCACCTGAGCGCACATCCATTGCGCGCAGCATGGTGGCTGAGTTTTTAAAGGCCCACCCCAAGCGCACACCACAACAGCTGTGGGTGCGTATCAACCCTTTGCAAACACCCGAAGCTTTGGCCGATTTGGTGGCTGTCATGGCCGGCAAGCCCGACGGCATCATGTTGCCCAAGCCTTTGAACGCGAAACACGCCCAGCAACTGGATCACTATTTATCTGCGCTTGAAATTCGTGAAGGTTTGACGCTGGGGTCCACCCGCATCATTCCGGTGGCCACTGAAGTGCCAGGTGCAGTTTTTGATTTGTCAACCTATGCAGGCGCTTCGCCTCGCTTGCTGGGCTTGACATGGGGCGCAGAAGACTTGGCCACAGCCATTGGAGCCGCATCCAACAAAGACGCATCCGGTGAATTCAGCTTTACCTACAAGCTCGCCCGTTCGCTTTGCTTGTTGGCCGCAGCCCATGCGCAGATTCAAGCCATTGACACCTTGTCGGTTGATTTCAAAAACTTCGCTGCACTGGCACTTGATGTGCAAGGCGCTCGCAAAGAGGGTTTCACTGGAAAGCTGGCCATACACCCCGATCAAGTTGAGGTGATCAACCAAGGCTTCACCCATTCTGCGCAAGACATCGCGCATGCACAAAGCATCATTGATGCGTTTGCCAAAGCCAGTGGCGCGGGTGCTGTTCAAATTGACGGCAAGATGGTTGACAAACCTCACCTCACGCAGGCCTTGCGTTTGATTGATCTTTTTTCGAGGAAAACATAATGGCTGGTTTGTATTTTGAAAAGTTTTATGTGGGACAAATGTTCCAACACGCCATTCGCCGAACTGTGTCAGAAATGGACAATGTGATGATTTCGGCGCTCACCCACAATCCAGCCGCGCTGCATTTGGATGAAGAATATTGCAAAAACCACACCGAATTTGGGCAACGCATTGTCAACAGCGTGTTCACCTTGGGCTTGATTGTTGGGGTGTCTGTGGGCGACACCACTTTGGGCACCACAGTGGCCAATCTTGGTTGGGACGAGGTGCGTTTCCCCAAGCCTTTGTTCCATGGAGACACCGTCAGGGTTGAAACAGAAGTGCTTGAATTGCGCGAAAGCAAATCTCGCCCGCAAAACGGCATCGTGATTTTTGCCCACCGCGGCTTTAACCAGCACAATGAGTTGATCGCTTCTTGCAAGCGAAGCGCCTTGATGCTGAAAACCCCTTTGATTGCGTCCACATGAAATATATTTTCGAACCCCAGACTGTTGTTGGCTTGCCTGTTGCGGGTCAATCCGAATGTTTCCCGGTCAGACGGGTTTATTGCGTGGGCAGAAACTATGCGGCCCACGCCAGAGAAATGGGCTTTGACCCGGACCGCGAACCGCCCTTCTTTTTTTGCAAACCAAATGATGGGCAATCGGTGATTGCTGTACCCCCCGACACCACCGTGTCCATCCCCTACCCGCCTCAAACCAACAACTACCACTATGAAATTGAGTTGGTAGTGGCTATTGGTCAGTCTGGCAAAGACATCCCTCTTGAAAATGCAGGCGAACACATTTTTGGCTACGCCGTGGGCTTGGATATGACACGCAGAGACTTGCAAATCAAAATGCGTGAGCAAGGACGTCCTTGGGAAATTGGCAAAGCCTTTGATTACTCCGCACCCATTGGCATGCTGCACTCAAAGTCTGAGACGGGAGAAATGAATTCTGCTGAAATCAGCTTAACGGTTAACGGCGAAGTGAAACAAAAAAGCGATATCTCGCACTTGATTTGGTCTGTGAATGAGACCATTGCCAAGCTCTCCACCTTGTTTGAATTGCATGCAGGTGACTTGATTTTCAGCGGCACCCCAGACGGTGTGGGGGCGGTCAAGCCTGGCGACACCATGCATGGATTTATTCAAGGTCTTTCACCCGTTTCAGTAAAGGTAACACCATGAGCACTCCCACTTTAGAGACTTTCACAGCGCAATCGATGGACGAAGGCTTTGATGAAATATTGGTACGCGAATGGGCGGCTGATTTGAAGTTAGACACCCACACACACCCCTTTGATGTCAGTGCCTATGTGCAACGTGGCGAGTACTGGTTGACTGTGGGTGACAAAGTGACCCACCTCAAGGCCGGCGACTATTTTCGATTGGCGCGGAATATTGAGCATGCAGAACTGTATGGCGCTGAGGGCGCCACTGTGTGGGTGGCTCGCGCCAACTGATGTCTCAAAAAGCTGCTTTCACCTCCAGCCATCTGGTGTATCTGCATGGTTTTCGCTCAAGCCCAAACTCTTTCAAAGCGCAGTTCATTGCGAAGTGGCTCAAACAGCACAGACCCGATGTGGTGTGGTTTTGCCCGCAACTGCCGGCCTCTGCGCATGCAGCGGCCGATATGCTTTTAAACACTGTGCATTCATGGCCCAAGCATTCCACCGCCATCATGGGTTCATCTTTGGGCGGGTTTTACGCCACTTGGCTGGGCGCTTTGATGCAGTGTCGAACGGTGTTGCTCAACCCGGCTGTTCATCCAGCACGAGACTTGGTGTCCTACATAGGAACGCAAACCGCTTGGCACAACCCGCATGAGCTGGTGAGCTTTGAGCCGCATTACATTGATGAGCTGAAAACCTTGTATGTCGGTCAAGCCAAAAAAGACCTACAAGACACAACTGACATACATGACGCCACGGCCTTAGACGACCCTTCACACCTGCTGAATATGGTGGCCAAGGGAGACGAAGTTTTAAGTTGGCAAGAAATGGTAGCCAGATACCCTACAGCCACATTGCATTTGATTGAAGGCTCAGACCATGGATTGTCAGATTTTGAGCAACATTTTCCTGTGGTGCAGAACTATCTTGGGCTTCTTAATTCTGAGCCATGAACTTAACCCAGTCGCCCTCTTCAATGATGGTTGACTGGGCAGCGCAATGTGCACTCAGTTCGTATATCTCGCAAAGCCGTTCTTGCCCAGCACATTCCACTTTTATTTGAATGCGCTGGTATTCGCCACTGGGAACAGGTGCAACTTCTTCTAATACATCGAGTTGCGCCAGCAGTTGCGCTGACACCTGGTACACCTCACCCCACACCGATTGCTCGCCTCCCAGACGAATACCCGGGTACCAACCGCGGCTGTACAACTGGCCTTTGACGCTAGCAGAACCCATGTAAACAGGTGGGTGAGCTTGAAGATTGATATCGTTTCGTTGGCCTTTTCTAAGAGTGCCGTAGACGAAAACGAAAGTAGGGATTTCCAAAATCAATTCAAAGCTGATTTGAGATAGTTGTATTTATCAAGGCTCACAGCGGTTTCAAACGCGCTAGAGAATTCTCTTGCCGCACGAATCAGCATTCGTTTAGGAACGACGTCGCTGTATTTGATTTTGTGCAAAGAAAACAAGATAGGGCCATGCTTTGTGCGGGTATCAACTTCCATCATGAAGTTACCCAATTTCGAATTGGCTTGTTCACTGATTTCCTGTATTTGGCTGGACTTAACGCTTGAGCTCACAGGAAAAGCTTGGGCACCAAAAATGATTTCATTGGTTTTGGGGTTCACTCGCGTCCAAAAAGGGTAATCAAAACCCGAGGGAATAAAAACATCGTTGTGTTGATCAATACGAGCTTCAGCTCTTGTTTTATTGAACATGGCACAAATGGCTTCATTGGACACTTCATGTGAACGCAAAACATTGGGTTCAGAGTCAGCGATCAAAGCTCGTGTCTCTTCAATGTTTTCGATGATGTAGCTTGCCACTTTGGGGATTTGTTTTTTGAGAAACCTTTGGGCTTTCAAAATTTCCCGCAAACAGTTGTAAATATCTTCAAACTGATTGGGCGTGACTTGCAAAGCCGAGGGTGCAGTTTGCGAAATGGTGTCGCGGTAATATTTTTCCGGCTTGAGAACCACAAAATCACCGTGGAATTTCATGTTCTCAAAAATTTTTTCTAATGTGATGCCAAAGAAAAAATGTTTGATGCTTTTTTGCTCACCCACAGCCTTGTAAAACGTTTCAACGGCAGTCTCTACCGACTCTTGAAAAGAAGAGAGGTTGTCTGAATCACTTCGCGGATGATGGATTTTGGAAAGCAACTGAGAGTTCTCAAAACAGGAAACATCATAAGAATCGACATTGGGAGCATGAAGTTAAGCGAATAAGTGATTAAAAACAATACAAATCTGTCATTTCAACAAATTAATAACAGTTTTGTCATTTATTGTCAGCCAAACCAGACATCTGGCGGGTCAAGTGGGGCTGTCACTGTCACATGGACTGTCTTTTTCTCATCAACCGTTAAGGTGATTCGCCCATGGTGCAAGTGCATGATTTCAATACATAAACTCAAACCTAAACCATGGCCATCGACATGCCGCGTATGGGCAGAGTCGCCACGGTAGAAGCGCTCGAATGCCCGCCCGGTTAAATCCTCGACCACCTCTTGCGTGGGATTGGAGATGGAAAACTCAAGCGTACCGTTGTGCTGCTTTAACTGGAAATCAATCCAACCTTCGGGGAGGTTGTAATTGACCGCATTGACATACAAATTCTGTATGAGTTGGTAAATTAAGTTTTTATCGCAGCGCCACACAATTTGAGGCTCGACAGTGGAAGTGATGGATAAATTAGACTGAAAGTTCTTCGCGTCTTCAACCATTTGTGAAACAACATCACTGATATTGATTTGTTCCATTTCCAGCTTCAAACTGTCTGAATCAGCGCGTGAGAGCAACAGCAATTTCTCAGTGATATCGATAAGCCGCTCAATCTCCTCGCCCATCAATCGCAAGCGTATTTGCGCGGGCGAGCCACTGGGTAACTCTGCTATGCCCAACTCCACATGACCACGCAAAATAGTCAAAGGCGTTCGCAACTCATGTGAAGCATCGGATGAAAACCGATGCGATTGCAAAAAACTGTTGTGTAAGCGTCCACGCAACTCTTCGAAAACCTCTGTAAATGCTTTGAATTCTGTGAAATCGGCTGTCACATCCAAAGGATCGTTGAGGTTTTTAGATGAGAGTTTTTGCAATCTGTTTTTAATGTCGTTGACAGGTCGTAACAAAACACTGGCCATCAACCAACTGACGATCAGCATCATCAAAAGAATGACGGGAAATACATATTGCATCACGCGGTTTCGAATCCCCCAAAGTTCGTCGGTTGACTTCTTCACCACCACTTGATCGGCCAGCAACACATGTTGGGAGGACGCTTGCCGAATAGCGATCCATTGCCCTGATTCCCATGAAACTGGGGAGAATTGAAAATCCGGCACGTGTTGAGCTTGAATGTCTTCCCACGGCGTAGAGGCTGAATGAACAAATTGGCAAAGTGAGGAAAGCGCCGCTCTATTCTGTGAAGAGGGGCTGTCGCAGTAAACATACTCTCTGGGCAAACTCTCCATCCAAGAATCAGCCCGCGCAACATCTGCGCAAGTGTTGAACTCTTTTTCTGTGGCTTGAGAATCAGCGCACTGCTGCAATACTTTCACCATGCCCGATTGAATACGCTCTTGTATGTAGTCTGAAGCCACTTGTTGGCTAAGAAATCGGTTGAGTAAAGTGACCGCCAAGATGCAGAAAAAAAACTGCAGCATCAAGCGAAGTCGAAAAGAATTCTTCACGCCAAGCCTTTTAAATTGATGCGATAGCCAACCCCGCGAATCGATTCAATGGGAAACACCGACATGCTGTTGTCGGTAGAGACCAATTTCTTTTTGATACGCTGAACACACACATCCACCACATTGGTTTGCGGATCAAAATTGAAATTCCACACATGTTGCAATATTTGTTTGCGAGAAAAAATGTAGCCCGGCGAGCGCATCAAGTAATCGAGCAACATGAATTCGCGTTGACTGAGAATTGCGCTTTGGTCTTCCCAATCGGCTTTACGTGTAAGTCGATTCAGGGTGATGCCCGCCACACTGAAAACATCCTCGTTTTGACTGGCATTTCGTCCCAGCAAGGAGCGAATTCGGGCAATCAATTCTTCAATGAAAAAAGGTTTGGCTAAATAGTCATCTGCGCCCAGGTCGAAACCTTGCAAACGATCCGCCAAATCGGTTTTGGCGCTCAGCACAATCACGGGTATGACTATGCCCATCGATCTGGCTTTGCGCAGCAACTCAAAACCATCCATGCCAGGCAACATGATGTCAAGCACCAGCAAATCGTGCTGCGCTTGAAGTACGACATTCAAACCCGCCAAACCATCTTCAATAGGGTCAACCGCCATGCCCGCCGCTGTGAGACCTTGGCAGACAAATGAGGCAATTTTGGGTTCGTCCTCAATCAGCAATATACGCATCAGATTTTTTTCTCAAACAAATTCAGTCAGTAGCTCGCCAGACAATTCGCCTTCAAGAATCAGACCGTGTTGGTTGGCGACCATTTGCCCATTCACCCATACACCCTGGACCCCAAAAGCAGCAGTGTTCAAGCGTGAAGCGCCACCTGGCAGATCAAACACACGTTGCTTGGGGCCGCGCCCAATGGTCTGGGGGTCAAACAGCAACAAATCAGCGGCGTAGCCCACGCGAAGCAGTCCGCGGTCTTTCAGGCCCAGCACTTGTGCTGGTTGTTGTGTCAGTTTATGCACAGCCTGTGTCATTGACATCAACCCCAAATCTCTGGCCCAGTGGCCCAACAAATGCAAACCAAAGCCTGCGTCATTGAAGAAGGTGAGGTGTGCGCCTGCGTCACTGAGTGACACCAAGCTATGGGGGTCATTCAGCAAGCGACCCACTGCTTCGGTATCACTGTTCAACAACTGTGCGGTAAAGACGGTTTGCAGGTCTTCTTTGAGGGCCAGATCAAGCGCCACATCCAAAGGGTCTTGATGCAATGCGTGGGCCAATTCAGCCACGCTTTTTTGCTCATACGCTTGGTGCTCAGGTAGCGTGGTTTGCACCACATGCACCTTGTCCCATTCGTTGTTGAACAAACGGAAAGTGGCTGTTTGGGCTAATTCGTCCTTAACCGATTGGCGAAATGCGGTGTCAGCCAAACAGGCTTTCAGTGCCGCGTGTGACAAACCCATGGCAGGTCGCCAACTGACCAAGCCCTCCACGGGGTAAGCCGATGCAAACGTGAAGTCCATGGTGAGAGGACAGCAGGACACTTGCGCAATCAAGGGTATGCCTTGCGCATTGGCTTGGGCAATGGCCGCCATGTCATTGAACACAGCTTGGGGGTTGGTGCTGTTGTGCAACAAGGCAGCCACCATCACCGGTCTGCCACTTTTTTGCGAGAGTGACTGCAAAAACGACATGGGCATTTGCCCACCCTTGGTCACCATGTAAACGCCGCGTCCAAAGCTACCCATGGCCATGGTGAGTTGCATCATTTCTTCATCGCTGGCCAAACGCGAGGGCATGGGAAAACCACCCTCCCCGTTGTGCGCGGGACTGGTGCTGCTGGCAAAGCCCACAGCACCCGCGGCCATGGCTTCTCGCACCAACACCGCCATGGCGTCAATTTCTTCGGGCGTGGCCTGGCGTTTATTCGCTTGCTCGCCCATCACCCAAGTGCGAACCGAGGAATGGCCCACATAAGCGGCAATATTGACGGCGCTGCCTTTTTGCTTGAGCATGGCCATGTACTCAGGGAATGTTTCAAAACTCCAATCGATGCCTTGCTTGAGAACATCTAAGGACATGCCCTCGACCTGGGTGAGGTTGCGCATGGTCAACTCACGGTCTTGGGGACGACAAGGTGCGATGGTGAAGCCACAGTTACCAATAACGGCGGTGGTGACGCCCATGGCAGGCGACGGACGCACATACGAGTCCCAGGTGATTTGCGCATCGAAATGGGTATGCGAATCGATGATGCCTGGCATCAAAGCCAAGCCCTTAGCGGCTATGGTTTGCTTGGCTTGACCTTGAAAGGCGTCTTCCAGCGCCACGATGCGGCCCTGATGCACCGCCACATCTTTAATGTGAGGTTCACTCAAACTGCCATCAAAGACCAAGGCCTGACGGATGAGCAAGTCAACAGGATGGGATAGGTTCACAGTCGGCATTCCAATCTCACAATGAAAAATTTTCAAGCGACATTATGAAAGCAATGTCTAGGGTTTATTTCACGGTGCATTCAGGTGTATGACACATTTTGAATTTATGTCATACTGAGCGTCATACAAATTCAGCATCGCGTATGACAAGGAGGCATCATGCTGTCTGTTCGACTCCCTGAGGCCATAGAACGTGAATTGAACCAGTATTGCGCGGTTCGCAAACTGAGCAAATCGCATGTGGTTCAAGAAGCTTTGGCCGAGTACCTTGTGGCGGCGAAAACGTCGTCACATGGCAAGCATGTACCTGAGCCGGATTTGTCGTTTCTGGCTGCGGATGATCCGATTCGCAAGTTCATTGGTATTGTCAAAGATGGGCCTAGCACCGATGAGTGGATGGCCATCACGCGAGGTGAAGATTGGAATAAACCATGATTTTGGTGGACACCAATGTGCTGCTTGATATCTACAGAGCGGATGCAATTTGGATGCCTTGGTCTTTGCAACATTTACAACAAGCCAAGCCCGGTCAATTGGCTATCAATATGGTGGTGTACGCCGAATTAGCGGGACACCCTGCCGAGCCTGCGAACTTGGACGAGTTTCTGGAAATGTTGGACATTCAGATGCTCGAACTGCCTCGTTCGGCCGCCCGTTTAGCTGGTCTTGCTTTTCGCAGCTATCGCCAACGCGGCGGCACCAAAACCGGCGTGTTGCCCGACTTCTTTATCGGAGCACACGCCCAAGCCGAGGGTTACAAACTGCTGACTCGGGACGCAGGACGCTACAAAACGTATTTTCCAAAGATCAAGCTGATTTGTCCCTGACCACTCAGTAAGTCAACGCCGTGGATTTGCCCCAGAACACGCGGTAGGCAAACACCGTGTACCCGATGATCACAGGCAACACCACTACCACGCCATAAAAAATGACCAGCAAAGCCTCGGGCGCACTGGCGGCTTGCCAAATATTGAGTTTGTCGATCACCAACCACGGAAACAAGCTGTAGGCCAGCCCGTAAAAGGACAGCAGAAAAATGCCCACGGTGCTGGCGAAAGGAACGCCTGCGCCATATTGATTACCCCGAGCGAAACGCACCGGCAGGCGCTTCAAGCTGCGCTGAATGACCACGAACAAAGCCAATGTCACCGCGGGAATGGGCAAGAGCATCAACAGATTGGGAAAGCTGAACCATTTGTCAAAGATGCGCTGACTGACCCACGGCGTGGCTACAGAAATAGCGATCACCCCAGCGGCAGTCAACCACAAACTGCCCTGCGCCCAAGCCACAGCTCTGAGTTGCAAAGCCCCTTCGGTTTTCATGATCAACCAACCTGCGCCGAGTAATCGGTAAGCAAACACCAAGCAAAAACCAATCAATGCGCTGAACACATATGCCGCCGTGTCCTGCTTGAAGCCGGTGATGAGTTGACCCAGCATGAAACCTTGCGACCACGAGGCCAACAACGAGCCGATGTAAAAAGCCTTGTCCCAAAGGGGGCGGTGGTGGTCCTTGGCCTTGACACGAAAGTCAAAGGCCACGCCGCGCAGCGACAACGCCACCAGCATCAATGCCACAGGTAAATACAAAGTCCCCAAGATGACACCATGCGCCAAGGGAAAACCCACCAGCAACACGCCCACACCCAGCACCAGCCAGGTTTCGTTGGCATCCCAAAATGGGCCGATGCTGGCGATCATGGTGTTTTTCTGCTCGATCGTGTCCGCACTGTTCAACAAGGCTCCTACACCCAAGTCATAGCCGTCCAAAATGACATAGGCCAACATGGACAGCGCCATGACCAATGCAAACACCAAAGGCAACCAACCACCAGGGCTGGCGAGGTCAATACCGAACTCAGACATGGCGCAATCCTTGGTTGTTCAAACGAGGCTCTTCACTGCCCTGAGTCGCTTTCTTGGCCAAGTAAAACACCACAGACACATAAGCACTCAGCAAGGCTGCATACAGCGTGAGGTACATGGCCAAGGACAGGGCGATGTTGCCGGCTGGCACTTGTGAAGCGGCTTGCGCTGTGGTCAGCACCCCGTGCACCAACCAAGGTTGGCGGCCAATTTCGGTGACATACCAACCCGACACCAGCGCCACCCAACCCGCAAAAGTCATGGCCACCAAAACCATGGCAGTACGTTTGGACAAAGTGTTTTTAAATTTCAATTCATAGCTGGCAAACCAGCTGACAGCCAACATCAGCAGACCCACACCGACCATGATGCGAAACGCCCAAAACACAGGCCCCACAGGCGGGTGTTCGGCAAAGTCCTTGATGCCCTTGATCTCGCCATTCCAGTCGTGGGTCAGGTAATAAGACGCCAATTTGGGGATGGCAATCTCATATTTATTGGACTGCGTGGCTTGGTCAGGAATAGCAAATAAAACCGCAGGCACGCCCTGCTGTGTTTCCCAAATGCCTTCCATGGCCGCCAGCTTGGCGGGTTGGTATTTCAAAGTGTTTAGGCCATGCAGATCGCCCACGACAATTTGAACCGGTATCAACACCGCGGCCACCATCACACCGGTGCGAAGCGCGGCCATCACGTCTTTGGCGCGGTCGTTTTTCAGCCAACGGTAGGCGCTGATGCCTGCCAGCAAAAACGAACCCGTCAGGCCCGAGGCCAGCAACATGTGTGTCATGCGATAGGGGAAAGACGGGTTGAAGATGACCTCGAACCAACTCGTCACATGGGCTTGCCCGTTGATCATCTCAAAACCAGCGGGTGTGTGCATCCAAGAGTTGAGCGCCAAAATCCAAAACGCTGAAGCGGTGGTGCCCAAGGCCACCAACCAAGTGGCCAAGGTGTGCACGCCTTCGCTTACCCGACCGCGCCCGAACAACATGATGCCCAAAAATGTGGCCTCTAGAAAGAAAGCGGTCAACACTTCATAGGCCAGCAAAGGCCCGGCCACATTGCCCACGGTGTTCATGAAGCCCGGCCAATTGGTGCCAAACTGGAAACTCATGGTGATGCCACTGACCACACCCAAGGCGAAAGTCAGGGCAAAGATCTTGATCCAGAACTGGTAGGCGTCCATCCAATGCTGC
>CANLWQ010000004.1 GCA_947494405.1 Comamonadaceae bacterium
GTGCGCGGCCAAATCGCCCGCGAATTGCATGATGAACTGGGCCAACAAGTCACTGCCATCAAAAGCCTGGGGCAAGCCATGGTGCACCGCGCCAAAGGGGTGGATGCACACACCGAAAACGCTGCCCGCATGGTGATTGAAAGTGCCGATGCGATTTACGAAGAGGTGCATCAACTGGTCAGCAAGTTGCGCCCGCTGGCTCTGGACCGTTTTGGTTTGCAAGACGCTTTGCAAGATTTGGTCGAAGACGCCCGCAGCCGACATGCTGAGCTGCATATACAACTGCAACTCCCGCATGACTTGGAAAGCCTAGAGCCAAGTCTGGCCACCGCCACCTACCGCATCGTGCAAGAGTCGTTAAACAACGCACTGCGCCACGCCCAAGCCAGCAACATTGGTATTCATCTTTTTAAGCAGGACCTTGCTCTGCATATTGAGATCAGCGACGACGGCAAAGGAGCTACACCGAATTGGGCCGATTCGGGGCAGTTTGGCGTCATCGGCATGCGTGAGCGCGCCCAAGGTTTGGGTGGCTCATTCAGTTTTTCCCGCTCAGAACCCTCAGGCGTCAGAGTGTTGGCGGTGCTGCCACTCAGCCACAATGGCGCACATGGCTAAGTTAACAATTCTTTTGGTGGACGATCATGCGGTGGTCCGCAGCGGCTTTAAAGTGCTGCTGCAAACTTGGGATGATGTTGAGGTGGTGGCCCAGGCCAGCAGCGGCGAAGAAGCTTTGCCGCTTTACACCGAGCATCGCCCCGACGTGGTGGTGATGGACATCGCCATGGCCGGCATGGGCGGAATTGAGGCCATGAAACGCTTGCTGGCCATGGACCCCAAAGTGCGTATATTGGCTTTGTCGGCGCATGAAGACAGCAGTTATGCCAAACGCGCTTTGCAAGCCGGTGCTTTGGGCTATTTGTCCAAACGCACGGCACCTGAGGTGTTGATTGATGCGCTGCGCTTGGTGGCGCGGCACCAAAACTTTATAGACCCGCTGATCGCCCAGCGCTTGGCATACCAAGACAACGACGATGCTGGGTCGCCAATTGACAAACTCTCGCCCCGAGAGTTCGAGGTTTTTGTGCAGTTGGCCAAAGGGCGCTCAGTTTTAGATATCTCGCATTCACTTTCGTTGTCAGCCTCAACTGTAGGCACGCATTTGTATAAAGTGAAGCAAAAATTGCAACTCAATAACCAATCTGAAATAACCTTGCTGGCCATGCGACATGGCTTGCTAGACGACACTAGCACTTGACCACAGAAAACCCACCCGCGTCCTCACCAAGGGTTGCCCTCATCACCGGTGCCAATATTGGCATTGGCCGTGTCACCGCTGTGCGTTTGGCTGAGCTTGGCTTTACCGTGTTCTTGGCCGGTCGTTCTGCCAAGCGTACCCAAGTGGTGATAGATGAGATACATGCTTTAACCCAAACCAGTGACCGCGCTTTTTACCTGCCCCTGGAGCTTGACGACTTGAATTCAGTACGCGCTTGTGCAGGGCTTTTTTTAGCGCGTGAACTGCCACTGCATTTGCTCATCAACAACGCTGGCTTGGCGGGTGACAAAGGCCAAACCAAGCAAGGCTTTGAGATGGCGTTTGGGGTTAACCACTTGGGCCATTTTTTACTCACCCAGTTGTTACTCGACAAACTCAAAGCCAGTGCGCCGGCACGGGTGGTGACGGTGGCCAGCCGAGCCCACCTCATGGCTGTCCAAGGCTTGGACTGGAACGCGCTTGACAAACCCACCCGCAGCCTGACCGGCACACGCGAGTACGGCGCATCCAAATTGGCCAATATTTTGTTCAGCGCTCATTTGGCCAAGGTGCTGGCTGGCACGGGCGTGTCTAGCTATTCGCTGCACCCTGGTGTGGTCGACACCGAAGTCTGGCGTGAAGTACCCAACTGGCTGCGCCCCTTGCTGCGCCTGCGCGGCCTGCTCACCCCCGAACAAGGCGCACAAACCAGTCTGTATTGCGCCTTGCAAGCACCCGCGCAAGAAAGCGGTTTGTATTACGACAAATGCCGTATCAAAACGCCTTCGCGTGTCGCCCAGGACGAACAACTGGCACTGCAACTTTGGAACCAATCCCTGCAATGGGTGGAGGCTTATCGATGAAAAAAATTTTACTTTCGCTACTGGTATTGGCAGGTGTTCATGCCCACGCCGATTGGCAGCCCTTCGCCAAGGCAGAAGATGGCGACTGGTATGTGGACGCCCAAACCCTACAAAACGGTGCAAGGCCGCGCTTATGGACTTTGTTTGACCACCACAAACCCGTGGGTGACTTTGGTGTTTTGTCGTCCAAAGCTTTGCATGAATTCGACTGCGAGCAAAAACGCATGCGAGAAATCAATATCTTGGTTTACAACGACCACATGGCACGCGGCTCCATGTTGAGCAACACCTCCCCTGGGACGCAAATGATGCACCCCCCGCCTGGCAGTGTGTTCGAACAACTCATGACACTGGCTTGCAAACCATGAGCGCTTCCAGCATTCTGAGCGTCAGCCCCTTGGGCTTTCCTTGGCAAACCCTAGACCCGTTTTTGTTCTGTGTCCACCACCTAGACCATTACCCCGCAGGCAATGCCACCATGGGACCCGCTGCCTCCTTGGCGGGTCGCAACATAGGCCAAGACTTTGCCGGTAAAGACGGCTGGAGCATGTACCACGGCAAGTCCATTCCCGGCTTTCCGGCACACCCTCACCGCGGCTTTGAGACCGTCACCATCGTGCGCCAAGGGCATATCGATCACTCGGATTCTTTGGGTGCCACGGCACGCTTTGGGCCAGGCGATGTGCAATGGCTGACCGCCGGCCAAGGCATTGTGCATTGCGAGATGTTCCCCCTGCGTCACACCGACCAAGCCAACACCGCCGAGTTATTTCAAATTTGGCTCAACTTGCCGGCCAGCCACAAAATGGTCAAGCCCCACTTCACCATGCTGTGGGGAGAGGACATACAAGACGTGCATCATCTTGACGCGCAGGGTTTGGCCACCGACATACGCGTGGTGGCAGGCAAGTTGCAAGATGCCCAGGGCCTGCCCCCGCCGCCTGACTCATGGGCCAGCCAACACAACGCTGATGTCGCCATCTTCACGGTTCGTATGGCGCCTGGCGCGCGCTGGACACCAGCCCCTGCGAATGCGGGCACGCGCCGCCAGTGGTATGTGTTCAAGGGAAATGGCTTGCAAATGAACGGTCGAGCCATTCCTGTGAAGTCAGCGGTAGAGGTGCGCGCCCAAGAGGCTGTGGAGTTTGTCAATGGCGACAGCGTGAGTGAATTGCTGATGCTGCAAGGCCGCCCCATCGCCGAACCGGTGGCACAACATGGCCCGTTTGTGATGAACACACGCGCCGAAATAGAACAAGCTTTTGAGGACTACCGCCAAACCGAATTCGGTGGTTGGCCTTGGGCTGGTCCCGACCCTGTTCATGCCCGCGACACAGGCCGTTTTGCCCTGCATGCGGATGGCCAAAGGGAAGAACGTTAAGTCTTCTCGCCGCCCTTGGCTGGGGCGATCTCAGTCAAAGTAACGTCGTGCAACACCTCTAAATCCTGTTGTGCGCGCAAGGCGGCTTGGCGACGCGCCAAAACATCCTCACGCGCAGCGTTTTGGTACAGCAACCAATCGGTTCTGTCCTTGGCTCGGGGTAAACCCAGGAACAACAGCAAAACCAGCAAATAGCTCATCACATAACTGATGGCTATTCCTGCGGCTTGCAAAGCCACAGCCCAGGTGTTTTCATCTTGCCAAACCTCGGGCAAGGGCAATACAAACCATTGGTCAATCCAAGCCATCTGCCAAAGATAGGCGCACCAAGCGGCGTAAATACCCCAGGCGATGCAGTGCAGCAAGCGCTTTTCTAAGCGACCCAGCACTTGACACCAATCTGGCTCGTTAAATTCCATCTGCAGCTCCTGTCTGTTCTCTGGCGATCTTAGCCTTGCATATTTTGCGTTCTGATAGGTAAAAAAAGAAATAATTTGATGTAAATATTGGCAATCTCACGAAAACACATGTTTTATCGTTTTATTTGTGAGTTTTAACAAATCTGTCTTTGATTGACGATTACATTTCTTGCACTGTTTGCCGCTAGTCTGTTTTAAATCAAAAAAAGGAACCCGAAATGAAGTTTGTACGCACCACCCTTGTTGCCGCCATGTTGGCTGCCAGCGCAATCAGTTTTGCCGCAGAACCCACCCCATTTGAAAAAACCGCCATCGTCAAAGACGCATGGAGCGCTTACTTCAAAGGCGACTTAGAAGGTGCACTCAAAGCTTTCGATGCCAAAGCAGCCGACGCCAAGTCTAAAAAGAACGCCGCCGCCGCTGATGGCCGTGGTTGGACTTTGTTGGCCATGGGTAAAACCGCTGATGCGCGCAACGCGTTTAAAGACGCTTTGGCGATTGACCCCAATTTTTCTTATTCTTACAGCGGTCTTTATTCCGCTGAAGGCTTGTTGTTGGTGCCTTACCAAAAAGCTTGGGGCTTGGTGAACTTGGGCCGCTTTGATGAAGCTGCCAGCTATTTCAACGATGCCAAAAAAGAAGCCCCTGCCGATTTGCAGTGGCTGATGGATGACGGCTTTGCTTGGATGGCCTATTACAAGGGCGACATGGCCGGTGCCGAGGAGATGTTCAAAGACGTGATCGCTAAAAACCCCAAAGCCTATTTGTCTTTGACCGGTTTGGGCACGGTTGCCATGAAAAAGAAAGATTACGCCGCAGCGGCTTCCAACCTGAGCCAGTCTTTCAAACTCAATCCTTACCAAGCATTGGCTTCTTACACCACCAACGCCGACACCCTGATCAACGCTGGTCAATTCAAAGAAGCCAAAGAAATGTTGTTGATGGGCGAATATGCCTATCCCTACTCAGCTGATTTGTACTACTTGATTTCACGCGCCAGCGATGGCTTGAAAGACGAAAAAGTCGCGCTCTCCAGCTTGACCTACGCCGCAAGTTTGGCGCCTTTCTATATCGACCCCGTGTTTGACAAAATCAAACTGACTGGCAAAGCCAAGCAAACCGCTTTGTTGTCCATGGCTTGGTCGCTGTACTACGGCGGTTCGGCAGCGGCTGCCATCAAACGTTTTGACCAGTATGCCCAAGCCGGCGGCACCGAGGTCAGCGGATTTTTGGGCACAGGCTGGTCACAACTGGCGCTGAAAAAATACCCCGAAGCCATCAAAGCTTTTGAAGCAGCTAACAAATCTGGCGACAACGCCGACGCCTTGGCCGGTTTGGGTTGGGTGGCTTTGGCCAAAAACGATTCGGCCGGTGCTGAAAAGTTCTTCAATGCCTCCATCAAGAAGGTTCCCTTCTACGCTTCAGCCACTTCTGGTTTGGCCACTTTGCAATACGGCAAAACCGCTTTGGTGAAAGCTGGCTGGGAAGCTTATTTCAAGGGCGACCTCAAAGGTGCTTTGGCTGCATTCAAGGCCAAAGAGTCTGAAGCCGCTTCTGCCAACAACCCCGTTGCTTTAGACGGCATGGGCTGGACGCAATTGGCCATGGGCGAGCCCAAAGCCGCTGCTGCTTCTTTTGCTGCCGCTTTGAAAATTGACGCCAATTACTATTCTTCACAAAGCGGCGTGATTGCTGCCAAGCGTGCTGACTTGGTGATTTACAACACCGCTTGGGCCAAGCTCGAAGCCGGTCAGTTCGACGAAGCCAAGGCCAAGTTCGAACAAGCACGTGGCGAAATGCCAGCTGACATCAAGTGGCTGGTTGAAGACGGTTTGGCTTGGATGGCTTTCTACAAGAAAGACTATGCCGGCGCACAAAAAGCGTTTGCCGCCATCGTTGCCGCCAACCCCAAAGCCTATTTGTCACACAAAGGCTTGGGCTACGCTCAAACTGAACTCAAGCAATACGAAGCCGCCAGCAAGTCTTTGGTGACTGCTTACAACTTGGCGCCTTACCAAGGCGTGGCCGCTTTCACCGCGCCTACCGTCAAGATGATTGACGCGGGTGCTTTTGTGGATGCGCGCGAAGTGTTGAAACTCGGCGAGTTGATTTACCCCTTCTCTGCTGACATTCAGTTTTTGCTGGCGCGTACCTACAACGGTCTGAACAACCAAGCCGATGCAGACAAAAAAGCACTGGCTGCCGCTTCTTTGGCACCCACTTACATTGATCCTGTGTTGAGCAAGCTGAAAATTTCCTCCACCATGATGCCAGTGGTTCTGTCCACCTTGGGCTGGGGCAACTACTACGCTGGCAGCTTTGAAAACGCCATCAAGCGTTTCGAAGAGTCCAACAAAGCGGGTTCCAAAGACCCCAACAACGGTCGCGGCATTGGCTTTACTTACTACCGCATGGGCAAGCACAAAGAAGCCGTGCCTTTCCTTGAAGCAGCCATTGCGCTGGAACCCAAAACCTTGTTGCCTATCCCCCGTAACAAGCCTGTTCCCGGCTTTCCCTTCTCTTACTGGTATGTCGAGTACACCGCTGGCTCCATTTTGGGCTGGGTGAACTACCGCTTGGGCAATGGCGAAAAAGCCGAGAAATTGTTTGCAGCTGAAATCAGCCGCAACCCCTTCAGCTTGGACGCTTTGTCAGGCATGGGCTTTGCCAAGACCTTGCAAAAGGACAAAGCCGGTGCGACCAAGTATTTCCAAGAAGCCCTGAAAGTGAACTCCACTTACGGTGACGCTTTGTTCGGTTTGGAAGAGTTGAAAAAGCTTTGAAACCAGCCGTCAGCTTAAAACTGCGCAGCCGCATCAACCTTGAGCCTGATACCGAAGGCGAATGCGGCATGCTGTTTGATACCCAGACCGCAGTGATTTGCGCATGCAACTCATCCGGCTGGGTGCTGGTCGAGGCGATGAAAAAGGGCGCGCATGTGGCCCGTCTCACCGACCTTTTGACCGAGCAATTTGATATCGATGAAGATACCGCACGCAAAGATGTTTTGTCTTTGGTGAAAGAACTGCGAACCTTGGACATGCTAGAGGCTAAATGAAATCGAAACCACTGAGGGTGGCGTTAACAGGTTGGGGTGGTTTAGATAATCCGGAGCCAGGTCTGGCAGTGGCAAGAGCCCTGCGGGACTACTGGAACGGCCCCCTGGAAATTCTTGGCTTGGTCTACGACACCTGGACCACCGGCGCTTGGACACCGGGCATTGCCGATTCCGTCCATATCATTTCACCGATTGCCAATGGCGACTTTGCTGCCCTGCAAAGGATTTTGGCCATACACAAAGAGCATCCGATTGATGTGCTCTTGCCTTGTCTAGATTTAGAAGTGCCGCTTTACGCACGTTTGGCCAAGCGCTTGCTTCGCGAGGGCATTCGCACTTTGCTGCCTGATCCTGACGACAGTTTCAAAATCACCAAGCCTCAGCTTTATTGGTTTTGCTACTCCAACCAAATCGTCACGCCCAAAACCACGCATGTGCTGGACATTTCCTCTGTGGCTTTGCACGCGGATTTGTTTGGCTACCCATTGTGGGTCAAAGGCACGGTGGCAGGCGCCAAACGGGTTTACAACGCCCACCAAGCGGCTTACGAAGCCAGCCTGTTGGCCGCCAAATGGGGCGGTGGTGTTTTGCTGCAAGAGGCGATTGAAGGCTCTGAGCATGTGGTGTCCATGGTGGCGCGTGAAGACGGTTCATGCTTGGCCATGACCATGATGCGCAAAATTGGCCTCAATGCCCGAGGCAAAGGCATGGTCGGTTCGGTGGTGGAAGACCCCAGCTTGCGCAAACTGGCTTTGCACATACTCTCCAAACTCAACTGGCGTGGCCCGCTAGAGCTTGAGTTTGTGCGCTCGCAAAGCAATGGTCAGTTTTATTTGTTGGAAGTTAACTGCCGTTTTCCTTCTTGGGTTTACCTCACGGCTCTGGCCGGCGCCAACCAGCCCATGGCCTTGGTCAAGGAAATTCTCGAGCCAGGCAGCCGTGCGCCCAAACAAGCGCAAGTCGGTGCCATGTATGCACGCGATGTGCAAGAGATGGTGGTGCCCGCTGCCTCTATCGTTGCATTGGCCCGCACAGGTTCGGCAGTGGTTCCCGCGCCTGCAGTCATCAAGTCTCGCCGTGGCGATGTGTCGGTGGCGGTCACCGGTATTTCTGCACTGGAATTAACCCAGCCCGGCTTGGGCGTGGGTCGCAGTTTGCGCAGTGCGCCTGAAGTCGGGCAAGTCATTGGTTTGGGCTATGCCTCGACCGACACCGGTTTGTTTCGCAAAGAAATCTTTGATGTGTGCGCCCGCATGCCGATTGACGACAGCGAAGACAAACCCGAGCGCTGCGATGAAGCCACCTTGAACCGTTTGTTGGCGATTCAAAAAGCGCATGGCTTGGACATGGTGATTCCGAATTTGGATGTGGAGATTGAGCGCTACCAACGCATCTCGGGAGAATTACGCGCCAACGGCATCCACACCTTGCTGCCAACCCCAGAAGCCACCGACAAACTCAGCAAGCAAGGCCTGATCAAACTAGCCCAACGCAACGGCTATGCCGATTTTGACTTCCCACCTACCGTGGTGGTGGGCAGCAGAAAAGAATTGCAAGCGGCTTGGAAACGTTTTGGTTCACCCATGATGATCAAGGGCTTGAATTCACTGGCCACCAAAGTGTTCAGCTTGGCGCAAGCCGAGTTGGCTTTTGCCAGCTACAAAGAATTTGGCGAAGACAAAATCATTGTGCAAGCCGTGGTGTTTGGTGAAGAGTTCAGCATTGCGGTGGTCTGCGACAGCGACAGCCATATGTTTGAAGCCCTGCCCCTGAAAAAAACCGTCATGTGCGAACGCGGCAAAACCTGGTCGGGCATCAAAGTGGACATGCCCGATGTGATGCACCGCTTGGGCGGCCTGCTGAAAAAAGTGGGCTGGCAAGGCCCCGCCGATATCGAACTCATACGCGACATCACCACAGACCGCATGATTTTGATTGAGGTCAATCCACGCTTGCCCGCTTGGATAGGCTATGGCGAGTTGGTGGGCGTCAATTTGCCGCGAGCGATGATGCTCAAAGCTTTGGCACGCACTCCCCTGCCCACACCCAAAGCAGCTGTTTTGGACAAAGATTTGGTGTTTTTACGCACCGCCCAAGAAATTTCCGCAGGCGCCAGCGCCATGGCCATGTTTATTAACCGAGGTGAGATCCGTCATGTTAGTCGCCGTTAAAAAGAAGTATGAAACGCCCCGCTTGGAGCAGTTAGCCACCCAGCAAGGCATGCAAAAACACCGCGTGCATGAAATCAAATCAGAGGATTCTGACTTTGACGAAATGGGCGATGTGAATGAGCTCTTGGCCGAGTTTGGCTCACCCCTGTACATCGTGTCGGAAAAATCCGTGCGCACGCTGTACCGCTCATTTCGCGATGCGTTCACCGCACCGGGCATAGACACCATCATTGGTTATTCCTACAAAACCAATTACCTGCCCGCTGTGTGCGCCATCTTCCAACAAGAAGGTGCGTTTGCGGAAGTGGTCTCTGGCATGGAATACGACTTGGCGCGTTCACTCAATGTGCCAGGACACCAAATCATTTTCAACGGCCCCTACAAACAAACCCATGAACTCATTCGTGCGGTGACCGAAGGCGCGCTCATCAATATCGACAGCTATGACGAGCTTGATGCCTTGGCGAAAATTGCCAAGCAAATGAAAATGACGGCGCGCATTGGCCTGCGCATCAATTTCCAGCATGGCGAACAGTCATGGACCAAGTTTGGTTTCAACTACGACAACGGCGACGCGGTCGAAGCCCTTAAACGGGTGAAAAAGGCTGGCACCTGCCTGAGCTTGGAAGCACTGCACAACCACTCCGGCACTTACCAAGTCAACCCCGATATCTACGCGCGTACGGCGCAAGTGCTCACAGGTGTGGCGAAGAAAGTTATTGAACTCGGTATGCCACCGGTTCGTATTGCCGACTTCGGTGGCGGCTACCCTTCAAGCAACCGCCTCAAGCCTGCCTTCGAGTCCGTAGAACTCGGCGGTGGCGCGGGTAGGCACCTGCAGCCCTTTGCCGACGCCATCATTGGCGGCCTGACCAAAGCGGGCAAAGCCTTTGGCGAGCGCCCCACGTTGATGTTGGAGCCAGGTCGCGCCGTCATCGATTCAGCCATGAAAATGGCTTGCACCGTGGTGTCACGCAAATCCATTCCCGGCCGCGGCGACGCGGTGATTGTGGACGCGGGTGTGAACCTGTTGCCCACCGCCTACTGGTACGACCACGGCGTGGAAGCCTCTGCTTTTGACGACGAAGCCGCCGTCATGGGCGCGCAACCTGTGTCGGTGTTTGGCCCTTTGTGCATGCAAATCGATGTGCTGCGCGAACGTGCCATGTTGCCCCCCATGTCTTTGGGCTCTTCTTTGGTGGTGTCCAATGTGGGCGCTTATTGCTTGACCCAGTCCATGCAGTTCATTCAACCCCGTCCTGCGGTGGTTTTGCTGGGCAAGAACGGGCCTGAAGTGATTCGCCGCCGCGAAACCCGCGAAGATATTTTTGCGCTGGACTCGGTGCCCAAGCACTTGAAAAACAAAGCGCCCAAGGCTTAACGCCTTATGCTGGCCTACGCCAAGACCCCTTGGCAAACCTACGCAAGCGCTTGGTTGAATGCGCAGGCGCAAGTTGTTTTTCTTAGCACGCCTTTGCAGGGGTTTTTGTTTTTATTGGCACTGACCTTGTACTCCCCATGGAGCGCTGCCGGCATGGCGTTGGGCGCTCTTATGGCGCTGTTCATTTGCGCCAATGTGCTGCGCCAACACCCTCTGGAGTGGAGCAACGGCTTTAACCTGTTTGATGGCGCTGTCATAGGCTTGCTGTGGGCAGGCTTGTTGTCCAGAGATATGCAGTCTGCGGTCTTGCTGGCCATGGCGATAGGCGCATGCTATGCCATGCGTTTCAGGCTGGTCAGCACCGCTTACAGCTATGGCTTTCCCTCGCTGGGCGTGGCCTCGTTGGTGACACTGTGGGCGGCTGTTTATGTCACGGTTTATTTCGGTGGCGACTTCTGGTCTATGGGCATGCGCACCGAGCCCAGCAACTTGTCTTTGGGCTTGGCGAGCTTGTGTTTGTTGGCCGCCATGTTGCTGCACAACATACGCGCCACGCTGTTTGCGCTGGTCGGTGCCGCATTGGCGAGCACAGCCTATTTCTATATCCAAGTCCTACAGCCCTCACTTACCAACACCCTAGTTTTAGGGTTCACTGTGTTTTTGGTGCTGTTCTCGCTGCCTGGCACCTTGCTGCCCGGCCATGCCAAGGCCTACCCCTTAGCCGCCTTGGCCGGATTGATCACTTTGGGGTTGGAATTGGCTTGGCCCCATTTGAGTGGCCTGTCGTACCTGCCCTCGCTGATGGCGCCCATGTTCTTGGGTATTTGGGCGGTGTTTGCTTTGATCAAACGCCCACACCGCTTGATGTTCCTCGACCCCGGCGTGCAAGCCTTGGCCCAACATTTGCGAAACACAAAAAGCCAAGGGGGTGCGGTGGTGTTGACAGGTGCGGGCATCAGCACCGCTTCAGGTATTCCCGACTACACCCGTGGCGATTGGCTGGAACCCGGCGTGCCTTTGGCAACCTACAACTACGCTGGTTTCATTTACAACCGGTATTCACGTTTGATGTACTGGAACTCCTGCCACCGGTTTTTCAAAACCGCTTCCCAAGCCCCAGCCAACCCCGCTCACCTGACGCTGACGGCTTTGCAACAAGCCGGTTTTGTTCGCACTGTGATCACGCAAAACGTGGATGGCTTGCACCAAAAAGCCGGTACACAAAGCACGGTGGAATTGCACGGCAATATCGACCATGTGCACTGCTTGCTGTGCGGGGTTTCCCAAGATTGGCCCGAACCCAGCCGCTGGCAACACAATGATGCGGTGTGCGAATGCGGCGGTTTCCTCAAACCCGCGGTGATTGCCTTTGGTGAAGATATTTCTTTGGCCACATGGCAGCAAGCGCAACAAGCGGTCAGCAACTGCAGCCTGATGCTGGTGATTGGCACCCAAGTGGCCGTGACGTCTGCTTTGGCATTGATAGAGCAAGCCCGACTGCGCCAAGTGCCCTGCTTTTTCATCATGCCAGGCTACCCTGCTTGTGTGTTGACAGCGAATGACCGTTTGCTGTTTTACAAGGCCGAAGATTTGCTGCCAGCCCTGGCTGATTACATGGGCTTGTCAAAAGCCAAGCTTTGAACATGGCGTCTTTAGCTTCGCCCGACTTGCTGGCTGCTGCGCAGGCTTTGCAAGCAGCGGATGGTTTGCTGATAACCGCAGGGGCTGGCATGGGCGTGGATTCCGGCCTGCCCGATTACAGAGGCAACAGCGGTTTTTGGAAGGCCTATCCAGCCTTGGGTGAAAGCGGTTTGCAGTTTCAAGACATGGCGCACCCCAAAGCTTTTGAACGTGATGCCAGACAAGCATGGGGGTTTTACGGCCACCGCTTAAAGCTTTACCGAGACACACAAGCCCATGCAGGCTTTGACATACTCAAGCGTTGGTCTGCTCTTATGCCGCATGGCAGTTTTGTTTTCACCAGCAATGTGGATGGTCAGTTTCAACGCGCCGGCTTTGCAGAAAATCAAGTTTATGAATGCCACGGCACGATTCACCGCCTGCAATGCACCACGCCTTGTGAGCCCAGCACCTGGTCTAGCGAATCGCTGACGCCCAGTGTAGACACCCGCACTTGCCAGTGGCTTGGTGACTTGCCCACCTGTCCCCAATGCCAAGCACTGGCGCGGCCCAATATTTTGATGTTTGGCGACTGGAGCTGGGTAGATACACTGCGTGCGCGCAAAGACCAAGCCTTAGAGTCTTTTCTAGCAAAAACCAAAAAACTTTTGGTGATCGAACTGGGTGCGGGCACTGAAGTGGCCACTGTGCGCTCGTTTTCAGAGCGCATAGCCAAGCTGTACCATGCCAGTTTGATTCGCATCAACCCCAGAGAACCAGACTGTGATGTGAGTGGCAGCATGGGTTTGCCTATGGCGGCGCTTGCCGCTTTGCAAGCCATAGATGCACTTGTTCAAGACTGATAAAAGGAGCGAGATGAAACACCCTGAACTCCTCGCACCCGCTGGCTCTCTTCGTGCCATGGACAGCAACTACTACAGCATCTTGGGCGGAGGCGCGCGTCTGCGCTTGCTGGAAGTTTTTTTCGAGTTGCAAATTCCTGAGTTATTGGGTCACCACGGCCCCATGCCCGCCCAACAAATATGTGTGTTGTTGGGTCTCAACCTTCACCGTGGTTGGAAGTTTTTGCATCTCTTGGCATTGAGCGGTTTATTGGAAGAGAGCAACGGTGTTTACAGCGGCGATGAAACCCTGTTTGGTTTGTCAGCAGATGCCAAATATTTTTTTGGACCCACAGGCACCGAAGGTTTTTTCTACCGCGACTTGGTGGGGTTTTGGAAGAAGGTGGCGAATCTCTCGCTCATCGATGTGCTGCGTGGCGCACCCTTGCCCGAAGGCATCAACTGGCCTTACGCCACCCGAGAGTCTGTGGAACATTTTGAGTACTACTGGATGCGCCTCACCGCTGCGGGCAGCATTGACACTTTGCTGATGTCGCAAGCCGTGGCCAAGGCCGACAAGCTGCTTGATATTGGCGGGGGCGACGGCACAGTGGGTTGCGCTTTGTGCAGCGCATACCCCCATATGCAGGTGACGGTGTTCAATTTGCCGGTGTCAGCAGAACTGGCACACACGCATATTGCTGAGCGCCAAATGACCGATCGCGTGCATGTGCATGAAGGCGACTTTTTCAAAGACGAATTTCCCACCGGCTTTGACCATGTGCTGTTCAACCGCACCTTGGCCGACTGGCAGCCCACGGTGTGCAAAATGCTGTTTGACAAAGTCAAGCGCAGCATGGCGCCGGGCGGCAAATTGGTGATTAACGAAGCCATGCTGGAAGGCAATACCGACTTCACCTTGGCCTGGGAGTTTCGTTATATTTTTTATGACTCTTATGGCAGAGCACTTTTCAAGCCCTTGTCGGTTTACAAGCAATTATTGGAAGATGCCGGTTTTCGCATCACCAAGGTCACGCCCATGCGAGACGAGGCTTTTTATTCTGTGATTGAGGCTGAGGTAGCTATTTAATATAGGTCAAGTGGCGGAAGCGGTGAGATTCGAACTCACGAACGGTTGCCCGTTGCCGGTTTTCAAGACCGGTGCAATCGACCACTCTGCCACGCTTCCTGTTCGTGCGGTCTCAGCGTTTTAATTCTATCAGGTGGCTAAAAACAAAGCCTGTAAATCATTCAACATATCAAAGCCACGCTCTGTTGGCCGCACTTGGCGAATATCGCGTTCAAGCAAGCCCAAGGACACAGCCTTGTCCAATGCCGCGTCTATGGCACTTATTGGCAAGCCAGTTCTATCGAGGAAACTTTGCACATCAAAGCCGTCTTTAAGTCGCAAAGCATTCAGCATGAACTCGAAGGGCAGTTGCGCTCGCGAAATTTCTTCCACTGAAGTGACTGCGCCCTCGCCCATGGCTTTTTGCATATACAGCTTGGGGTCACGGTACCTGACCATGCGCATGACTCTGTGGGCAAAGCTGATCTTGCTGTGGGCACCCGCACCCACCCCCAAGTAGTCGCCAAATTGCCAGTAGTTGGTGTTGTGCCAACAACGGTGTCCTGCCTGCGCATAAGCAGACACCTCGTAGCGCTGCAAGCCTTGGGCTTGCGTTTGATCGGTGATGTGGTCCAGCATGTCGTAAGCCGTGTCTTCAATGGGCAAGTCTGCAGGCGGATGCTTGGCGAAGAAGGTATTGGGTTCTATGGTCAAGTGGTAAATCGATAAGTGCGGGGGCTTGAGCGACAAGGCGCGGCTCACATCTGCATCAAGTTGTGCCATGGTTTGACCGGGCAAGGCATACATCAAATCGATATTGAATGTGTCAAAGGCCTTGGCGGCTTCTTCTACGGCGGCAAAGGCCTGATCGGCGTTGTGTACTCGCCCCAAAGCTTGCAAATGTTGATTGTTAAAACTTTGCACCCCCACAGACAAACGGTTCACGCCGGCTTGTCTGAAAGCGTGAAAACGGTCTTTTTCAAAAGTGCCAGGGTTGGCTTCCAGCGTGATTTCACAATCGGGAACCATATTGAGCCGTGCGCGCAAGTCGCTGATCAAGCGCGCAATGCCTTGGCTGGAAAACAAGCTGGGCGTCCCGCCGCCAATGAACACGCTGTGCACTTGCCTGCCCCACACCAAGGGCAAACTGGCTTCTATATCGGCGCACACTGCATCGAGGTAAGCTGACTCAGGCAATTCGGTTGACGGCATTTCATGCGAATTGAAATCGCAATAAGGGCATTTCTTCAAGCACCAAGGCAGGTGCACATAAACAGATAAGGGTGGCAAACTGGGCAAAGACAATGTGCCTGCTCGCATCAAATGCTGAATGTCTAAGTTCATGTGAACCAACGCTCACGCATCAAAGCCAACATCGCTTGTGCCGCTTGGCCACGGTGACTTAAAGCGTTTTTTTCTGCGTCGGCCATTTGGGCAAAGGTTTTGCCCAAGGCAGGAATCCACATCACGGGGTCGAAACCAAAACCTTTGTCACCCAGTGGCTCGGTGGTGATTTCGCCCACGGCGCGGCCGCTGGCAATCAGGGGTTCAGGGTCTTGCGCGCTGCGCACCGCAACCAAGGTGCTGACCAAAGCGGCACGCCGTTGTGTCTTACCCGCCATTTGCTCCAGCAATGCTTTGCGGTTGTTGTCATCGCTTTGGGGGTAACCAAACTGTGTGCAATAAAAAGCGGTTTGCACGCCTGGCAAACCACCGAAAGCATCCACACACAAGCCGGCATCGTCGGCCATGGCTGGCAAGCCACTGTGCAAACTGGCATGTCGCGCTTTGGCCAAAGCGTTTTCTACAAACGTATGAAAAGGCTCATCAGCTTCTGGAATATTCAATGCGGCTTGGGCCACCAACGCTATGCCCAAAGGCGCAAACAAGGTTTGCAACTCGGCCAATTTACCCTTGTTGTTAGACGCCAAAACCAAACGCATAGGAGACAAACTCATGCGCTCAAAGCCGCTTTTTGCATGTCTATAAGTTCGCGAATGCCCTTGTCGGCAAGGGTAAGCAAACTGTCCATTTCGCCACGGGTGAAAGCCGCACCCTCGGCCGTGCCCTGCACTTCCACAAAGCCGCCGTCACTGGTCATGACCACATTCATATCGGTGTCGCACACCGAGTCTTCGGTGTAGTCCAAGTCCAACAAAGCTGTGCCATGCAGCAAGCCTACAGAAATAGCCGCCACATGGTGGCTGATGGGAGACTCGGTGATGAGGCCTTTGGCCAACAAACCATTGACCGCGTCTTGTGCTGCCACAAATGCGCCTGTGATGGCTGCCGTGCGTGTGCCGCCATCGGCTTGCAACACATCGCAGTCAAGTTGTATCGTTCGTTCACCCAATTTTTTCAAATCAAATACTGCACGCATAGAGCGTCCAATCAGGCGCTGAATTTCTTGGGTGCGACCACTTTGCTTGCCCTTGGCAGCTTCGCGGTCACTGCGGGTGTGGGTGGCGCGCGGCAACATGCCGTACTCTGCCGTCACCCAGCCTTCGCCACTGCCGCGTTTGTGTGGCGGCACTTTTTCTTCCACTGAAGCGGTGCACAACACTTGGGTGTTACCAAATGCAATCAGAACCGAGCCTTCTGCATGCATGGTGTAGTGACGGTTGATGCGCACAGAACGCAATGCGTCGTTGGCACGGTGAAGACGGGAAGGAATAGAGCTCATATCGGGTAAGTCAACCTTGGTGTTTGAATAGCGCCTATTGTCCTTCAAGCCCACTGTGCAGGGCAGAGATAATGGCGCTTTAACGAAAAGCTACCTATGTCCTTGCAAAGCATGACCGGTTACGCCAGTGCTCAAACCACGCTGGAACTTGGGGGCGCCTCTCAAGGTGCGCGTTTGGGTTTGGAAATTCGCTCGGTCAACAGCCGATTTTTAGATGTGATTTTTCGCCTGCCCGATGAATTGCGCCAACACGAACCCGCTTTGCGCGAACTCATAGGCCAACACATCAAGCGGGGCAAAGTTGAACTGCGTGCCCACTTAGAAGCCGCTCAAGCCAGTACCGTGGCAAGGCCCGACAAAGCCCTGTTGCAAAACCTTTTGGACATACAGCAACTGGTTCGCAGCACCATGCATGATGCAACTCTGCTGTCTGTGGCGGATGTCATTCGGCTCAGCCATGCGCCTGTGGTGCCCAGCCAAGACTGGACAAGCACCGTCATGGCCTTGGGCACGCAAGTGGTGTCGCAACTGTGTGAGGCAAGGCAGCGAGAAGGAGTGCGTCTTGCCCAAGACTTGCTAGATCGTGCGCAGCAATTACAAGTTTTGGCAGACTTGGCCCTGCCCTTGGTGCCCAAAACCGTTGAAACCCAGCGCCAGCGGTTTTTAGAACGTTGGCGCGAAGCGATGGCGCTGGTGGATGCCCAAGCCCTGCCTGAATCCGTTCACGAACGCGCCTTGGCAGAAGCCGCCAGTTTTGCGGTGCGCGCCGATGTGGCCGAAGAAGTCACACGTTTGAAAACACATTTAGATGAAATTGCCCGATTGCTACAACTATCGATGCACAAAGAAGGCGTGGGCAAGCGGCTGGACTTTTTGATTCAAGAATTGCACCGAGAAGCCAATACACTTGGTTCCAAATCCAGCGCCATCGAGATGACGCGCATCTCGCTTGATATGAAGGTGCTGATAGAGCAAATGCGCGAACAAGTTCAAAACCTTGAATGAAGACGACTTACCCAGGAAACCTTTTTGTGGTCGCGGCGCCCAGTGGTGCCGGCAAGTCGAGCTTGGTCAAAGCCCTGATGGAGCTCGATGCGGGTGTGCAGCACTCGGTCTCGCACACCACGCGTGCGCCACGCGGTCAAGAGTTTCACGGCCGCGAGTATTTCTTTATTGATGATGCTCAATTTGATGAAATGATTGCCACTAACGCTTTTTTGGAGTGGGCCCATGTTCACGGCAACCGTTACGGCACCAGCCGCCTGACCATTCAAGAACTTATTTCACAAGGCCTGGATGTTGTCCTCGAGATCGACTTCCAAGGTGCTATTCAAATCAAACGACTGTTTGCCAACGCTGTACTGATTTTCATCTTGCCCCCCAGTTGGGAAGAGTTGCGCTCACGCTTACATCGCCGTGGTGAAGACACACCTGAAGTGATTGAAACCCGCTTGGCCAACGCCGCCACCGAGATGGCGCAGGCCCATGAATTTGACTTCGTTATAATTAACCAACTTTTTGATAAAGCTTTATTCGATCTCAAAGCTATCGTTCATGCGCAGCGCCTCAAATACGCGTCGCAACGCACCCTTAGAAGCGATATCTTCCAAGCCTTGAAACTCAACTGAACACCGGAGCACCACCATGGCACGCATCACTGTTGAAGACTGTCTCGAACAAATCCCCAACCGTTTCCAATTGGTTCTGGCCGCCACCTACCGCGCCCGCATGCTGGCCCAAGGCCACACGCCTAAAATTGAAAGCAAGAACAAGCCTGGCGTGACCGCCTTGCGTGAAATTGCTGCAGGAAAAATTGGCTTAGAAATGCTTAAAAAAGTACCGGGCTGAGCTGTTCGCCCCCCTGATAGCTTCTTGCCTCCCCCACAAAAGCACTGCCAAGGCAGTGCTTTTTTTTCGGACCCTTAGCCCTAGGCTCTACAAAACGCTACAGTAGAAGCTATGGTTTCCGCCGAAAAAACCCTCAATTCCGCAACGCCAGCCAGCAATGCCGCAGCTGCTAGCTTTGCTGTGCTGCAAGCCAAACTTGATTACATTGGCCCTGAGGGCATAGACCAAGTCAAACGCGCCTACCGCTTTGCCGATGAGGCGCACCTTGGCGTTACCCGCAGAAGCGGCGAGCCCTACATTACCCACCCGATTGCTGTGGCATTGCAATGCACAGAATGGAAGCTCGATAGCCAAGCTTTGATGGCGGCGCTTTTGCATGATGTGATGGAGGACTGCGGTGTCACCAAAACCGATTTGGTTGAAAAATTTGGCGCCAATGTGGCAGAACTCGTCGACGGCTTGACCAAGTTAGACAAACTTAGCTTTGAAACCCAAGAGGAAGGCCAAGTTGAATCGTTTCGCAAAATGTTGCTTGCTATGGCGCGAGACGTGCGGGTCATTTTGGTCAAACTCGCCGACCGTACCCACAATATGCGCACCATGGAGGCCATGCCGCGATCGCGCTGGAAGGCCATCAGCAGTGAAACTTTGGAAATTTATGCGCCCATTGCCCATCGTTTAGGCCTGAACCAAACCTTTCGCGAATTACAAGATTTGGCGTTTCGCCATCTGCGCCCTTGGCGCTACCAAGTGTTAGAAAAAGCGGTCATGAAAGCCCGCAGTCGCCGCCGTGATTTGCTGCAAAAACTGCAACGCGATGTCGAAGGTGCTTTCAAAAATGCCAAGTTAAATATCCATATTTTTGGTCGAGAAAAAACATTGTTTTCTATCTACCAAAAAATGGACCAAAAGCATTTGAGCTTCGCGCAAGTCACGGACATCTACGGCATGCGTATTTTGATGCCCAACTTGATCGACTGCTACACCGGCCTAGGCATACTGCATCAACTCTATAAGCCCGTTCCTGGCAAGTTCAAAGACCATATTGCGATTGCCAAGGTGAATGGTTACCAGTCCTTGCACACCACTTTGGTGGGCCCTGCAGGCATCAATGTGGAATTTCAATTGCGCACCGAAGCCATGCATGTGGTTGCCGAGTCGGGTGTGGCGGCTCACTGGATGTATAAGAGCAACGACCCCGGCCCTGAACGTGTTGAGCGTTTGGGCACGCAATGGCTGCAGTCCTTGCTCGACATTCAAGATGAAACCCGGGATGCTGCTGAGTTTTGGGACCATGTCAAAGTTGATTTATTCCCTGACGCGGTGTATGTATTCACCCCCAAAAGCCACATCATGGCTTTGCCCAGGGGCGCGACTGTTGTCGACTTTGCCTATGCAGTGCATACCAATGTGGGCGAGCACACCTTAGGTGCCAATGTGAATGGCCAGCCTGTGTCCTTGCGCAGCGAACTCAGCAACGGGGATGTGGTTGAAATCATCACCGCCACAGACACCACGCCCAATCCAGCTTGGCTGGGTTTTGTCAAAACCGGTAGGGCTCGCTCCAAAATTCGCCACTATTTCAAAACCCGCGCCCAGTCAGAGTCCAAAGATTTGGGTGAAAAATTATTGTTGCAAGCTTTGCGCGCAGAAGGCTTTGCACAGCTGCCCGCGACTGATCAAGCGCATAAAACTTTGTGGGAAAAGTTGCTGCGCTTTACCGGCAGCAAAAATCTTGATGAATTGTTGACTGATATTGGCTTGGGTAAGCGAGTCGCGTCTATTGTGGCCAAACGCTTGGTGAAGTTGCTGGGCGATTTAGGCGAGCGCCCCGACCCTTTGCTGTTGAGCATGGAGCGCTTTACCTCCCACGAAACCTTGTCTCAAGGCAGTGTGGTGGTGGACGGCAGCGACAATGCTTCTGTGCAGTACGCCCAGTGTTGCCACCCCTTGCCTGGCGACCCCATCTTGGGCTATCTCGGCCACGGCGAAGGCTTGGTGATTCATTTAGAAAGTTGTCAGGTTGCACAACGCCTTAAGACCAAAGATAGCGAGCGCTTCATCGCGGTTGAATGGTCAGACGAACCCGTACGCAGTTTTGAGGCAAGTATTGTGGTGACCGTGCTCAATGGCAAAGGTGTGTTGGCAAACGTTGCTGCTGCCATCACCTCGGCGGAAGCCGACATTAAGTTGGTCAGCATGGTGGATGAGGTCAGCGGCAAGGAAGCCACCGATTTACGCTTCTTGATTGCGGTGCAAGACTTTGCTCACCTGCAATCGGTGCTGGTCAGTTTGCAGCGCTTGCCTGCTGTCAGCAAAGCCAGTCGGGCTTTTTCGCAACGCGCGCAGTCTTGACACCTACCCTGTTGTTAAGAAGGTGCGGGATAAACCACTTTCATAACTTCTATTTCTAGCCACCCCTTGGGAGTTTGGAGTTTGACCACATCGCCCACATGCGACTTAAGCAAGGCTTGGGCAATCGGTGAGACCCAACTGACCTGTGCATTCAAGCTGTCAGCCTCATCGATACCAAAAATAGTGATGGTGTTAGCGCTGCCCTCTTGGTCTTCATAGCTGACAGTAGCGCCAAAAAAAACCTGATCGCGCCCATGGTGCAAACTGGGGTCAGACACCACAGCCAACTCTAGCCTTTTGGTTAAGAACCGAATACGCCTGTCGATTTCTCGCAAACGTTTTTTGCCATAAATATAGTCGCCGTTTTCAGACCTGTCACCGTTGCTGGCCGCCCAGTGCACGATTTCCACCACTTTGGGACGCTCGTCGTCAATCAGGCTGAGCAACTCTTCGCGCATGCGGGCGTAGCCCAGTGGGGTGATGTAGTTTTTGCTGCCATTA
>CANLWQ010000005.1 GCA_947494405.1 Comamonadaceae bacterium
ACGGGCAAACCCGCGCCAATGGCCGCTGCCATGGGCTCTTCAATCAAATACACCTCGGATGCGCCGGCACCAAGTGCGGACTCGCGGATGGCTCGACGCTCGACTTGGGTAGAGCCACAAGGCACACAAATGATGATGCGCGGGCTGGGCTTCAAAAGCGAGCGCGGATGCACCATCTTGATAAATTGTTTGAGCATTTGCTCGGTGACGGTGAAGTCGGCAATCACGCCGTCTTTCATGGGTCGAATGGCTTCGATATTGCCCGGCACCTTGCCCAGCATGGCTTTGGCTTCATGGCCCACCGCTTGAATAGTCTTCTTGCCTTGGGGGCCACCTTCGTGACGAATGGAAACCACCGAGGGCTCATCAAGCACAATGCCACGGTCTCTGACGTAGATAAGGGTATTGGCTGTGCCCAAGTCAATGGCCAAGTCGGTGGAGAAATACCGACGAAATGCTCCAAACATCACAATCCTCTCTGGGTTTACCAGCAAAGACAGGATAATAACCGAACGACTGTGCCACTTCTGGCCACAGCCCTTGCTTTTGTTACTGACCATGTCCCTCACACCCATAGACATACAGCGCTTGGCGCAACTCTCTCGCTTGAGCTTTGACCCGCCCGCCAGCCAACGGCTGCTCGAGGGCTTGAACAATTTCTTCGATATCGTCGAGCAAATGCGCCAAGTCGATACCAGCGGCGTGGTGCCCATGGCCCACCCGATTGACGCCATGCCAGACTTCGCCGCCTACGCCCCCAGCGCCGCTGAAGGCATGGCTTTGCGCCTGCGCGAAGATGTGGCCAGCGAACCCAACCAACGCGAGGCCAACCAACGCAGTGCCCCAGCGGTTGATCGCGGTTTGTTTTTGGTGCCGAAAGTGATCGAATAAACCATGGCAGAACTGCACACACTAGGCGTGGCGCAACTGTCTGCGTTGCTGCACAAAAAAGAGGTCAGCGCCGTGGAGTTGGCTACGCGCATGCTCGCCCGGTTGGGCGGCAATCCGCACCACGCGTTTTTAAGCGTGGACTCAGAAGTCACTTTGGTGCAAGCCAAAGCAGCGGATGTGCGCATTGCGGCCGGTGAACACACGCCCTTGTTGGGCGTGCCCATCGCGCACAAAGATATTTTTGTCACCACCGACTTTCCCACCACTGCCGGCTCGCGCATCTTGGAGGGCTACCGCTCGCCGTTCAATGCCACGGTGGTGCAGCGCTTAGGCGAAGCCGGTATGGTGAATTTAGGCAAGCTCAGTTGCGATGAGTTCGCCATGGGTTCTGCCAATGAAAACGTGGCCGTGCCCTCGGCCCATCCACAAGCCGTGACCAACCCCTGGGACATCAGCCGCATAGCCGGCGGCTCCTCGGGCGGCAGCGCTGCTGCGGTGGCCGCGTGTTTAACGCCTGCCGCCACCGGCACCGACACAGGCGGGTCGATTCGGCAGCCCGCTGCGTTTTGCGGCATCACCGGCATCAAGCCCACCTACGGCCGCGCCTCGCGCTACGGCATGGTGGCGTTTGCGTCCAGCCTAGACCAAGCCGGCCCCATGGCACGCAGTGCCGAAGACTGCGCTTTGTTGTTGAGTGCCATGTGTGGCCCCGACTTGGACCGCGACTCCACCTCGCTGGATGTGAAAACAGAGGATTTTTCACGCCACTTAAACCAGCCTTTAAAAGGTTTGCGCGTGGGCATACCGAATGAGTTTTTTAGCGACGGCTTGGCCGCCGATGTGCGAGGCCCCATTGATGCGGCATTGCAAGCGCTGCAAGCCCAAGGCGCAAGCTTGGTTCCCATTGCCTTGCCTCGCACCGAGTTGTCCATTCCGGTTTACTACATCATTGCCCCCGCTGAAGCTTCCAGCAACCTCAGCCGCTTCGATGGGGTTAAGTTTGGCCACCGTGCCAAAGACTTCACCGATCTCGCGGATATGTACGAAAAATCCCGCACAGAAGGTTTTGGCGAAGAGGTGAAACGCCGCATCATGATTGGCAGCTATGTGCTGTCCCACGGCTACTACGATGCTTATTATTTGCAAGCGCAAAAAATCCGCCGAATGATTGCCAACGACTTTCAAGAAGCCTTCAAGCAATGCGATGTGATTGCCGGCCCTGTGGCGCCTAGCGTGGCGTGGAAGCTGGGCGACAAGTCTGACGACCCACTGGCCAATTACTTGGCCGACATCTTCACCCTGCCGGCCTCGCTGGCGGGCTTGCCTGGCATGAGCATGCCGGTGGGTTTTGGCGAAGGCGGTATGCCGGTGGGCATGCAATTGATTGGCAACTATTTGCAAGAGGCCAAGTTGTTGAATGTGGCGCACCAGTATCAGTTGGCTACCGACCACCATTTGAAAACCCCCGGAGGTGCTGCATGAGCGCCCCACTCGTTCAAGGCTACGAAGTTGTTATCGGCTTCGAAACCCACACCCAACTCTCTACGCAAAGCAAAATTTTCAGCCGCGCCTCCACCGCTTTTGGTGCCGAACCCAACACCCAGGCTTGCGCGGTCGATTTGGCCTTGCCCGGCACCTTGCCGGTGATGAACAAGGGCGCGGTAGAGCGCGCCATCGAGCTTGGGCTGGCACTGGGCTCGCACATCGCCGAGCGCAGCATCTTTGCCCGCAAAAACTATTTCTACCCCGACCTGCCCAAGGGCTACCAAATCAGCCAGTTTGAAATACCGGTGGTGCAAGGCGGCGAGGTGTCTTTCTTTTTAGGCGATGAAAAGAAAACCGTGCGCTTGGTGCGCGCCCACCTAGAAGAAGATGCGGGCAAGTCGCTGCATGAAGATTTTGTGGGGCAAAGCGGCATCGACTTGAACCGCGCTGGCACGCCGCTGTTAGAAATCGTTACCGAGCCCGATATGCGCAGCAGTGCCGAGGCCGTGGCCTATGCCAAAGAGCTGCACAAAATCGTCACTTGGATTGGCATTTGCGACGGCAATATGCAAGAGGGCAGTTTCCGTTGCGATGCCAATGTGTCGGTCAGAAAACCTGGCGCACCTTTGGGTACCCGGCGGGAGATTAAAAACTTGAACAGCTTCAAGTTCATGCAGCAAGCCATCGACTATGAGGTGCGCTGGCAGATTGAGCAAATTGAAGACGGCCATGCCATTCAGCAAGCCACTGTGCTGTTCAATCCCGATACCGGTGAGACCCGCGCCATGCGCACCAAAGAAGACGCCGCCGATTACCGCTACTTCCCCGACCCCGATTTACCCCCGCTGCTGATTGGTCGCGACTGGGTGGAGCGTGTGCGCAGTGAAATGGCCGAGCTGCCGCGTGTGATGGCGGACCGTTTTGTCACGCAATATGGTTTGCCAGAGTACGACGCCACGCAACTGACGCAAAGCAAAGCTGTTGCTGCTTACTTTGAAGCCACGGCCAAAGCTTGCGGACAGCCTAAGTTAGCCAGCAACTGGATCATGGGTGAGGTGTCTAGGCGATTGAACAGTGGCGAAGTCTCCTTCGATGCGCTGCCGGTGAGTGCCGAACAACTGGCTGCATTGATCAGCCGCATCAGCGACAACACCATCAGCAACAACGCAGCCAAACAAGTGTTCGATTCGCTCTGGAACAAAGAGGGCGAAGTCGACGCCCTCATCGACGCCAAAGGCCTGAAGCAAATCAACGACAGCAGCGCCTTGGAAGCCATCATCGACGAGGTGCTGGCCGCCAACCCCAAAAATGTGGAGGAGTTCAAAGCGGGTAACACCAAGGCTTTGAACGGCTTGGTCGGCCCCATCATGAAAGCCAGCAAGGGCAAGGCCAACCCCGCGCAGGTGAATGAGTTGCTGTTGAAAAAATTAGGGTAAGTTAGCCATTCTTTTCGTAACCCTAGCAAAACCAGTCAGTCAGTCTTACACATCCACCTTCTAAAAAGCATCAAACTTCTCGTCACACTTTGACGGGGGTCGTCCTTTGGGCTACTATTTGGGCTTGCGATTTGAATGGGATGAGCAAAAAAGCCAACGGTGTTTCATTGAAAGAGGTTTTGATTTCGCTTATGCAAGTCACGCCTTTGTTGATCCGTATCAACTGGTGACCATAGATTCGCGATGGGAGTATGGCGAGCAACGCTTTCAACTCATGGGTCAAATCGATGGAAGGTTGTTTGTGGTGGTCTTCGCTGAACGCATTGCCAGCATTCGCATCATTTCAGCTAGAAAAGCAAACCAAAGGGAGACACGGTTTTATGAGCAACAACCTCGACCGCTTTAAAGTGCCCCGCACTAAAACCATGCCTCCAGGCCAATTTGATTTGGCACGAGTGGACGCCACTACTGACGCACAGATTCGTCAACAAAAACGCAGCGACACCTTAGAAGCCAAAGCCGATGCTGCGGCCTATGTGCGCGGCATTCGTGAACGCTTGGGGTTTTCTCAACCCGAGTTCGCCACGCGCATCAATATACCTTTGGACACATTGCGCAACTGGGAGCAAGGTAAGCGAAAACCCACGGGTGCCGCAACAGCTTTACTCAAAATCTTAGACAAAGCACCTGATGCAGCTCTAGCCGCTTTGGTCTGATCCTCAGGCACCAAACAGCTTCAACAGCTTGTCCACCTCTGGCGTTACTCCCATGGTCTTGAGCCGTACATGGGGGTGGGCCACGGCGAAGACGCGAAACACCTCATCCACAAACGCTTGTCCAAAGGTTTGCAGACGGTTTATGGTCTTTTTACAGCCATCAAAGGTTTTCACGCCCAACGGGTCGACCAAAGTTAACTTCATCATGCGTGTTGTCTTCGGTGATACCCGCGACAAGATCTTCTAACTTGTAGCTCGGGGTCCTCAAAACCCCCCGCACTATCAACCCTTGCGCCACATAGTAAGTCGCCAAGACCCACAAACCGGCATAGGGCAAGGGGCTGACGAATTTGTCCAGCGCTAACAAGGTGTCAGACAGCATGAACACCGAGCTGCCCAAAGCCACCCACAGGCTGGCCGCGCTGCCAAGCTGCTTGGCACGACCCCAAGCCTGCGCGGCCATGGTGGCGATCACCAGCACATAAGCCGCCACAGGCACACGCAACTCACTGGGTAAGCCGTTTTGGTCTAAGCCCACAAACACCACTGCGGCGACTGAAATGCAAACCGCTAGAGCACGTCGGCTGTGCAACCAAGGCGCATCTTTCCTGAACAACTGTATGTAACTTAAGTGCGCCAGCAAAAACGCCGCCAAGCCATACACAAACAGCCCTTCACCCATCAACAACACGTCGCCCAACCATGACAAAGAAAGCGCCGCTATCAACCACGCTCTGCCGTGCATGCCTGCAGACGCTTGCCAAGCAGCCAACATCAACACCAACAAAGCCAGTGGCTTGGCAACCAAATAAACATCGCTCCAGCCGCAGGCATTGGCGGCAGTGGCCAAGGCAGCGGCTTGCACAAACGCGCACATCGCCGTACTAAGTCGGTTTTGCAGCATGGCGTTGACGCCCCACAAACCCGCCGTCACAGCCAACACACAGGTGGCGGCCTCGCCCCAGACCATGCCATCCATGAACCACAAGACCGCCGACGAGCACGACAGCAACACCACAAACCACGCGCCGCCCCACCATTGCACTGCGGGTGTTTGCACGGGCTGAAAAGCGGGGAATTGTTGAATATCAAAAGCCTTGGCGGGGAAACGCTGGGCCACATCGGCGGGCCTCCAACCAGGGTGGCGCAAAAACACCATCAGCTTGTCGCGCCAACGCTTGGCATGCCAACTGTCATGCAGCATGCTGGCGTACATCTGCATATTGGCCCATAAAGGGTCCCAGCTGTTGAGCGCTTTTCGCGTGCCGTACACACAAGGCTCTTTGGGATCTTCTTCTTGAAAACTGCCAAACATGCGGTCCCACACCACCCAAATACCGCCGTAATTGCGGTCCAGGTATTTGTCGTTGACTGCATGGTGAGCGCGGTGGTTGGAGGGTGAGCAAAACCAGCGGTCAAACCATCCCAAGCGACCAATGTGTTCGGTATGCACCCAAAATTGGTAGAGCAAATCAATCAAGGCCACGATGCCAAAAATCAGCGGCGGCACGCCCAACAATGCCATGGGCAAATAAAACACCCAACTGGTGAGGGCGCCTGCGCTGCTTTGGCGCAGCGCGGTAGACAAGTTGTAATGCTGGCTTTGGTGATGTACCGCATGGCCGGCCCAAAACAGCGCCACCTCGTGGCTGGCGCGGTGAAACCAGTAATAGCAAAAGTCATACAAAACCAAAGCCAATAAAGCGCCATACCAAGTGCTCCACCATGCGTCGTCCCTTACCAAAGCGACTTGTTCAAACACCAAGGTGTAAATGACAATGCGCAGCACGCGGGTGAAGATGGCACTGATTTGGCTGATGATGCCCAGCGAGATACTGCTGATGGCGTCGTCGAGTCTGTAGGTTTGTGCGCTGGCTTGACCAAGCTTGGCCAAGCGCAAGCCCCATAACCACTCCATCAGTATCAAGCCCAAAAACACAGGCGACGCCAACACAATGATGTATCCCATGAATCTGTCCTTGTTAAATACTTCTGGGCCGATATTAATTCATGGCAGTTAAGGCTTGGGCCACAACGCCCATACGCGCAAAGACTGCTTTAAGCGCCCCGCCACTTCACCGGCTTCACGCCCTGTGCCTAAGAACAAATCGGCGCGTACTGCGCCCACAATGGCGCTGCCGGTGTCTTGCGCCAACACCAAGCGTGATACAGCAAGGGTGGGTCCTGGAGACACCAACCACAGCGGCGTGCCATAAGGCATGCTGAGCGGATCGATAGCCACCGAGCGACCCGCGATCAGTGGCAAGCCTTGGGCACCCCGCGGCCCCACGCTGGGGTCGGCACCCAGGGGCAGTTCTTTGAAAAACACATAACGCGGGTTGGTCCACAACAATTCTTGCTGCCGTTGCGGGTTGCGCTGCAACCAAGCTTTGATGCCAGGCCATGAGGCGTCGCGGGTTTCGCCTTTGTCCAGCAACCAACGCCCCACGCTTTGGTAAGGCTGCTCGTTCGAGGCGGCAAAGCCCACACGAACGGTGCGCACACTGCCATCGGGCTCGGTGATGCGCAAGCGACCCGAGCCTTGGATGTGCAAAATCAAAGCGTCTACAGGATCGACCAGCCAGGCAATTTCTCTTCCACGCAATTCGTTTTGAGCGGCGGGCAAGCTCTCTATATCTTGACGGCTGAACCATGGCCGGCCACTTGCCAAGCCGCTGGGTGCGGCATACAGCGGTGTGTTGAACCCATTGCCGGGCATACGCTGGGCATCGAACACTGGCTCGTAGTACGCGGTGAGCAAGCCGCCGGCCTCACCCTCTAAAGACTCCAATCTATAGGCTTGCAAGCGGTTAAGCAGCAACAAGCGTTGCTCGGTTTCAGAAGCAATACTCAAGCGGCGGATATCACTGCATAAGGGGGCCAGCACCGTGCCGCTGACATCACAGTTGGCCAAGAGCAGCGTCCACACCTCGGCCATGGATTCTTGCGGCCAGCCAGGCAAGTCTTCGATGGCCACCGGCACCCAGCGACTGCGCCTCTCGCCCTTGACCGGCGGCTCAAACTTGGAAACACCGGGCGATACGGATGGGCTAGGCGCTGGCGCTGGCGCAGGCACCGACGGGCTGGGTGAACTAGGAGAGCTGGTTGTGCTGGGTATGGGCAAGCGAGGACTTGCAGGCGGGGGCGGCACGGCGCAAGAGCTAAGCATGCCTACAATGGCCAGCATACACAATGATTTTTCAATTCGGTACAAACGCATGCTGCTGATTTTGCTTGAAGCCTTGGGCGCTGGCCTGATTTTGGTGCTTATTGTGTGGTGGACCATGTTCCATGGCCGCCCAAGCGGTGAACGCGAAAAAGACACCGACGAGGACAAATGATCACGACAAGGGCGAGCTGCGCAAAGGCAGTTGCTGTCTGCGCTCACGCAGCGCATCGATAGACAGTTCGGTGAATACACAGCCCTCACCCTCAGCTTGCACGGCTTGCACCTGACCCCAAGGGTCAACCCACATGGAATGCCCCCAAGTGCGACGGCCGTTGCTGTGCTTGCCGCCTTGCGCTGCGGCGCCCACCCAAGCCAAGTTATCGATAGCGCGGGCACGCAGCAACACCTCCCAATGCACCGCCCCCGTGGTGTGGGTAAACGCACTGGGTGCCAACAGCAATTCAGCGCCTTGCTGCGTCAATTGTTTATACAACTGAGGAAAGCGCAAGTCGTAGCACACACTCAAACCTATGCGCCATGTATGTCCGTCTCGCGAGGGCAAGTCCATCACCACCGGCGTGTCACCGGCTTGCAGCACCACGCTTTCGTCGTAGCTTTCGCGGCCATTGTCAAAACAAAATAAATGGATCTTGTCGTAGCGCGCCATGTCCACCCCTTGGGCGCTGTAGACCAAGGTGGTGTTGCGCACCCGGGTGGCGTCGCCTGGCACCGCTATGGGCAAAGTGCCGGCGACCAGACACACGCCATAGGTCTTGGCCATGGCCGCCAAACGCTGTTGCATGGGGCCATCGCCATAGGCTTCGGCAATCAATAATTTATCGGTATCAAGCTGCCCCAGCAAACAAAAATACTCGGGCAGCACCGCCAACTCTGCACCGGCATGGGCAGCTTGTTCCAGCAAACGCTCTGCGGTGTCCAAGTTGTTGTTCACGTTGGTGCCAGACACCATTTGCAATAAAGCGGCTTTCATGGTTTGGTCTCCGGCTCTTTGGATGCGTCAACTTTATTCACCTTGGGGTCTTTCCAAGTGCCTTGAACCCGAAACTCTTGGGTGGTGGATTTGGCCAGCGGTGTTTTCAAAAAATACTGGGTGAGAAAACTGGTGAGACCCACCACCGGGTTGATGAGGGTGTAGAGCAAGGTAGCAGTGCCTGTGTTGAGGTCGGGTACCACCACCACTTTGAGGTCTTGGGTTTCATTCTGTATATCGGCCTTGCCTTCGAGCATCACCGCAGCGGTGACACCCTTCATTTGTATATTGTTGGTGCTGGCTATGCCTTGCTGGATTTGCACATCCCCGCGTACAAAATCAAATGAAAAGCCTTCACTGAAAACATCGGAAAAATCTAAAGTCAAGCGCCGCGGCAAGGCCTGTAAATTGAGCACACCAAACAAGCGCGCCACGCCAGGCTCAGCTTTCAAAAACTGTCCGCGCTCTATATTCACATTGAACTGCCCACCCATGCTGGTGTAGTCGGGCGAGAAGGGTGAGCCGGTCCAGCCCACCTGACCGGCCATGCGGCCTTTGCCATTGCGAACCGCCCCTTTGTAGCCCAATCGTTCCAGCAACTCACCCGAATTTTGCAATTGCAGGGTGAAGTCGAGTTGGGTGCGCTTGGCCTGCAAACGGCCCACACCGCCCCATTGACCTTTGGCTTGAAAGCTCGCCTCTGGCAAGGTGAGATTGAATTTGTTGAGCACCCATTCACGCCCACCACCAGCAATGACGCGGCTGAAACCTTCTATCTCGGCGCGACCCAATTTCAAGCCGCGCAACTCCAAGTTGTCGATGATGATGTCCATCGAGGGCAGGTCTTTGGGTGAATCGGACAAACTGCTCTCAACTTCTTGTACCACCGAGGGCGGCATCACCAAGCTAGACAATCTGGCCACCACCTGCGCAGACGCGTTGTCTTGCTTGGGACGGTAGTCGATTTGCCCTTGGGCCTCATCGGCTTTGAGTTGTATGCGCCACTGCGGGCCTTTTTTGTCTGCGCTGGCCTGCACCTGATTAAAGGTACGACCCAGCCACAGCAACTCGCCCGCGCCCACCTCAAAACGTGTGGGCACGAAAGACAAAACCTGAGCGTTGGGTGGCTTGGCAGGCTTGTCATCTGCTGAGGTGCTGCCCAACCAAGCCGACAAAGTTTGTTGCCAGGCATCGGCATTGAATTGCGGCAGTTGCACCTGCATCAGCACTGCGCCGTCGGCCACCTCTTTGCGGGCGCTGACCGGGCCCAGCACAATGTGACCACGCAAGACTTGCGGCACCTGCGGCGTCATGTCGCGCACATAACTGACGTTGATGATTTGCCCCAAGGTGAGGGTGCTTTGCTCTAAATTCGTGTTGCCCCGCGACGCAGGCATGCGCAACAACTCGCTGTCAAAACGCACAGGCCACATGGCATCTGCGGGTTTATTCAAAGGCGCGGGTAAGTCAACCCCCATGCCTTGCAATGAACTGACGAATGAAAACTCGGGTACACCACGGCGCAAACCCAAACTCGCTACAAATGAAGTGCTGCCAGACAGGTGAGACGCAAAACCCGCGACCAACGCAGGCTCACTGATTTGGCGCAGCGATTCGGCGCTGGCACTGCCTTGCAGGCTCAATCGGGTGGGCCCGGCATCCGTGCTGTCGTTGAACCGCAAGCCGCCATCCAAGCGTGCATCGCCGCCTATCCAACGCAAACGCATGTTGTTGACTGACACACCCGATTCGCTGTAGTTGAGCGTGCCGCGCAATTTGGTGAAGCGCGGAATTGTCGGCTGCCACTGGACATCGTTGCCATTGAACATCACGCTGCCTTGCACTCTGGCGAGGGATAAATTTTGCATCGGTAAATTGATGCGCACTTGGTGCTCTGCTGTGCCGGTTGCGCTGACCTGCGCCAAAGCTTGGTCGGTAAGTCCATTGACAGGCGAGGACTTGAGCATTTGCATCATGTCGTTCAAATTGCCGCGCAGTTGCGCATTCACATCCACCACAATGTCGCGCAAGTCGGGAATTTGCACATCCCATTTACTCACCAAGGTTGCGCCGTCCAGACCCATACGCGCACTGGCACCTTTGATCAACAGCCGGTTGCGGTTGAGATTGAGTTCACCCGAGGCTTTTTGCAACTGAGGCCAAACCATCTTGTCGCGTCGCTGCGCAGGGCTGAGCAAGCTGTTGGGCGCGTACTGAAAGCTGAGTTGTTGAAAAGGCGCGACAACGGTAAAAATGCCCTCGTTGCTGCGGGTAAACGGGAAGCGGTCCAAGGGCCCTTTGAGGGTGATAGCGGCTTGATTAAAGCTTCCCGCAAGCATGGCGTCACGCAAATAATGTCTGGCCTGCTCGTCCATGCTGAGCGGTAAATAGCGGTGCAGTGCGGCGGCATCGAGCCTGGCCACTTTGGCTTTCATATCCAAGGTGCCCAAGGGCTGGCTGCTGTTGCCCGACAACCAGCTGGCTTGCAGCTCTGCTTGCAGGTCCCCATTGCTGAACTTGGCTTGGTGTACCTGCACATCCCATAGACTGCCTTTACGCTCCCAATGAATATCTGCCGAAGCTTGGGTCAAAGCGATGTTGGGGCTCTCCCACACGCCGCCCAGTTGCAGGCTGCCGCCCTCTTGGCTCCAAGAAATTTTGCCGTTGTGCTCACTCAATGCCAAGCTCAGCTGGGATGACTGCAAGCCTGGCCACCACAGCTGCGCATCGGGTTTGCTGGTCGTGCTGGAGGCTTGCAGCGACAAGTCATTGATCTGGGTTTTCAGGGTGAATTGAGGCGACGCGCTGTGCGCTGAAAGCCACCGCGCATCAAGATCTTTGACTTGGCCTTTGGGCTGGGCCACAGCGAGTCGGTTGCGCCAAGTGTCATCCAAGGGCAGGCGCTGGGCGATGCGCGTAAGTAAATCCAAGGAAAACGATTGCAATTGCAACTCGCCAGCGTCTGCCTTTTGCTCGCCTGCATCGCTCCAAGCAACACGGCTGTTACCCAAGGACCATTCTTCTCCGTCCTCCAATGTCACGGCCAGGCCTTGGCTGCGTAAGTCATGACCCACACCATCGCGCCACGCTTGGTGTTGAACTCGGCCATGGATATGGCGCAGCACCACGGCATCGGCTTGTTCGTCGGCTTGCCAACGCACGCCTTGCATATCCAAATCCATGGTCTGCGAAATAAGTTTGCCCTGCTGAACCTGCGCCCACATACGCAACCAGCCTTGGCCAGCTTGCAACGGGTCTGCACCCATAAACTGCATATACGGTTGCAAGGGTGCCAAATCGACCCGCGTTGAAGCGGCATAGACTTGGCCATTCCAACTGTTCATATGACTGGCATGGCGACTCAGCAAGGGTTGACTGAAGCGCCCCTGCACACTCACGCGCTCGCCCCACTCGGGCGGGGGTGACGCATCGATTCGCCAACGGTGACTGAGCAAGCTGTTGCGAATCACCACGTTGACGTCTTGAAACTCAACCGCAGGCAAGGCAGCGACAGTGTCTACCCAGCGCAAGCGGCCATGGTGAATGAACACCGCTGGCTGACTCCAAAACCAGTCAGCCAAGTCAGAGGGCTGCGAGTCTCCCAGCAATAAGCCAGCCATGCGTATCTGCCCGTCGCTGTCGCGAGAAAGTTCAATCAAGGGGCTGTCGATATCCACGCGGTCTAAAGACAGCGTCAGCAACGAGGTGGGCGAAAGCGACACCAATACCCGCGGCAAATGCAACACCTCTTGGTCTAGGCTGTTGCGCAAGACAAAGTTGGTGACTTCCAAGGACGGCAACCAACCGCTGGAAATGGTGGCCAAGTTGCCAATACTCACCTTCAAACCCAGAGATTGCGAAGCCACGGCCTCGATGTCGCTTCGCCAGTCGAGCAAGCGAGGGGCTATCCATACATGCAAAGTGAGTGCAGCCATTGCCACCAAGCCCCACACCGTCAACACCGACCACCACAGCAAACGAACGGCCCAAGCGTAAGTGCGCCACCAACGCGAAGGCTTGGCAACAACGGAAGAGTGGTCTGCGGGTGTGGTTTGCATAACTGGCTACTAAAGAATTATGACCCGCAAAATGACGCCGGTGCATACTCTCTTTTATATATGAAAGATTCCACGCCTTTATCGCAAGGTTCTCGCTTGGTGCAACGCTTGCGCAGACGCTATGACACTGCGTTGCCGCTGTTGGCGCCAGGCGTTCCCAGCATGGCGCATTTGCATGCCACTTACCAAGCTTTGCTCGACATCTACCCCGATGTGGGTGATGCGCTGCGGGTGTTGCGCCAGTTGGTGTTGGAGCGCTTGGTGGTGCTGGACTGCGAACAGCAGACCAGCTTAGACAGCGTCACCCAAAGCATGACCCGCTTGGCTGAATTTGCGCTAGATAAAGCCCTGCAAGAGGCCTGTAGGCGCATCGACTTGCGCCACGGCGCACCCATGACCGCGCAAGGTGTGAGAGCGCAGTTGTGGGTGGTCGGCATGGGCAAGTTGGGCGCGGGCGAATTGAATGTCTCCAGCGACATCGATTTGGTTTATGTGTTCGATGAAGACGGACAGACCTTAGGGCTAGAAGAAGGACGCGGAAGCTTAAGCAACCACAGCTATTTCGACAAGGTGGTCAAGCAGTTGTACGCCTTGATTGGGGACACCACCGAGCACGGCCTGGTGTTTCGCATGGACTTAGCCCTGCGCCCGAATGGCGAATCGGGTCACAGCGTGGTGTCACTCGACGCCTTGGAAGAATATTTTCAAGTGCAGGGCCGCGAATGGGAGCGCTTGGCTTGGCTCAAAGCGCGGGTGGTGGCACCCAGCACCTGCATGGATGCGGTCAAAGGCTTGCGCGACATTGTTTTGCCGTTTGTGTTTCGCCGCTACCTTGACTACAACGTGTTTGAGGCGCTGCGGGTTTTGCATCAGCAAATACGGGCGCAGTCATTGCGCCTGAGCGCTGGGCGTCCCGAGCGCGCCAACGATGTGAAGTTGGGACGCGGCGGGATTCGTGAAATCGAGTTCACCGTGCAACTGTTGCAGGTGGTGCGCGGTGGGCAGTTCCCCGAGCTCAGGCTGCGCGCGACCTTGCCCGCCCTGCAAGCGCTGGTGCATGCACGCTTGATGCCGCAAGACACGGCGCAAGCGCTGGCGCTGGCCTATGAGTTTTTACGCCGCGTGGAACACCGCATCCAATATTTGGACGACCAACAAACCCACCGCTTGCCCAGCGACCCCGCCGATTTGCAATGGATAGCGCACAGTTTGGGCTTGTCTGACACGCCAGGCATGCTGCTTGAGTTGCAACAGCACCGCGACAGGGTGGCCGCCGAATTTGAGCGCTTGCTGGGCCAAGATCAAACTGCCAGCGATGGTGACAACAAGCTTACCGCCAGCAGCGAGTGGAGCGACTTGCTGGAGGGTTTATCGCCGCAGTTTGAACAGCGCGTGGCCTTGTGGCCGGCCCTGCCCAGGGTCTTGGCTTTGCGCGAAGACGCCCGTGGGCGTTTGCAGCGTTTGGTGCAGCGCACACAGCAATGGATCAACCAAGGCCTGATCAGCGAAGAAGCCGCGGTGCGCTGGAGCGATTGGATGGAGCCTTTGCTGCGTCGCGAAACTTATTTGGCTTTGTTGCTCGAGCGCCCCCAGGTGCACAGACAGTTATTGCGTCTTTTGGGTGCGGCACGTTGGGCTGCCAGGTATTTGCGCACACACCCAGGGGCGATCGATGAATTGGCCAACCCCGAGGTGCTGGATGAGCGGCTAGACAGCCAACAGCTTCGCCGGCATTTGCAAGCCAGACATGATGCGCTGGCCGCCCAAGACGGCGACGATGAAGAAAGTTTGCTCAATCTGTTGCGCCGAGCGCATCACGGCGAAACCTTGCTGACGCTGGCGCGCGATGTGGAGGGGCGTTTGCGTGTGGAGCAAGTCGCTGATGATTTGAGTTTGCTGGCCGACACCTTGGTAGAGGTGGCTGCCTTGTGGGTCTGGAATCGGCTGAAAGTGCGCCACCGTGAACTGCCCTGTTTTGCAGTGCTGGGCTATGGCAAATGGGGTGGCAAAGAACTGGGCTACGGCAGCGACCTCGATATTGTGTTTGTCTACCAAGACGATCACCCGCAAGCGGGGGAAATTTACGCGGCGTTTGCGCGCAAACTCATTCAATGGCTGACCATCAAAACCGCTGAGGGTGATGTGTACGAAATAGACACCGCCTTGCGCCCCAACGGCAATGCCGGCTTGTTGGTGACGTCTTGGGAATCGTTTGCCGATTACCAAGCTCAGCGTGGCTCCAATACCGCGTGGGTGTGGGAGCACCAAGCGATGACGCGGGCGCGGTTTTGCGTGGGCGATGAGGGCTTGCGTCAGCCGTTTGAAGCCGTGCGTCGCCAGGTCTTGTGCGCCCCGCGTGACCCCCAGGCCTTGGCCCGCGAGGTGGTTGCCATGCGCGAGAAAATGCGCGCTGCCCACAGCTCTAAACCCGATGAATTTGACTTCAAACACAGTTTCGGGGGCATGATAGATGCCGAATTCGTGGTGCAGTTTTTGGTCTTGGCCCACGCCCACCAACACCCAGAATTGGCTGACAACATAGGAAATATCGCTTTGCTGGAACATGCTGAGCGTTTGGGCTTATTGCCCTTGGGCGTGGGTAGCGCCAGTGCTTACGCTTACCGTGTGCTGCGTCATTTGCAGCACCAAGCGCGCTTAGACGAAGCGCCCGCGCATGTACCGACCAGCCAAGTGGAGGCGCAAAAAATGGCTATCGAGGCGTTGTGGCGTTTTGTATTTTCGTGACCAAGGCGCTGGTGGAATAGCCACTGACAAAAGGAATAGCCAGCGCAGTGCCACCCCAGCTGCGCACCAAGGCTGACTCGGCCAAGCTGTCCATGTCGTAGTCGCCGCCTTTGACATACATATCGGGACGCAAGCGCTGCATGAGTTGCAAAGGCGTGTCTTCATCAAACCAAGTGACCAAGCTGACCGAGGCCAGCGCGGCCAGTAACAGTGCGCGGTCTTGCTGGGAGTTCAAGGGACGCTCAGGGCCTTTGCCCAAGCGCTTGGCCGAAGCATCGGTATTGACGCCCACCACCAAAGAGGCACCCAAAACCCGGGCTTGCTCCAAATAGCTGGCGTGCCCTCGGTGCAGCACATCGAACACGCCGTTGGTGAACACCACGGGCCCTTGGCGGCGCAAGTCTTGCAGCCGCTCAAGCGCCACCGAAGCCTCACACACTTTGTCGGCAAACCCAATGAATGTGTTCATGCTCTTTGTGTGCGCCAGCGCACAACCTGCGACTCGATTTGCGCCACATCTGAAATCACCGACACATTGTCGGGAGGACGGCGCTGCAACACCGGCGCGCGACCGCCAGCCCAAATCTCAATATGCGCGGGCAAAAGACGGCGCAATTCGTTCAAGCCATCCAACACATGGTTGGGGTTTTGGCTCACGCTGAAGCTGAGCGCCACGATATCGGTTTGGTAAACCGCCGCCGCTTTGATCAGGTCGCCCATGGGGGTTTTCGCACCCATGGACAAACAGTGACAACCTTGCAGAGTCAGCAGGCATTCAGCCATCAACAAACCCAATATGTGGTCTTCTTGGGGAAAAGTGGTGAGCAAAATGCGCGGTTGGCGGTGCGGGGCATGGCTTTGAAGTTGGTGAATCGCATGGCGCAAAACGCCCGCCAAGCATTCGGTGTAGAGATGCTCTTGAAACACCTCTATCTCACCGCGCATCCAAGCTTCGCCCACCATGGCATTGAGCGGGGCCACCAACTCGGTGACAAAGCGGTTCACCCCCAAACCAGCAACGGCTTGGTGCAAATGACTGCGCAAGCCATCGATGTTGTGGCTTCGTAACAGCGCCATGGCGTCTTGCAAGACATGGTCTGAGTCATTACTGTCCTCGCCCGGGGTTTGCAGGCCAACAAACATAGCCTCGTTGATGGCTTGAAGTTGCTCCTCAGACAAAGCCACCACCGCGCCTGGGCGGTAGCCAGCGTCTAGCAAACGCTTGATGATGCGCAGTTTCTCCACTTGAACCAAGGGGTAAGTGCGCTCGCCAAAACCGTCACGCAAGGGCTGAGGAAAACCGTAACGTCGCTCCCACACCCTGAGAGTGTCCTTGCCCAAACCCGTATCCCGCTCAACTGCAGCTATAGAAAATCGCAAGTGATTGGAGTCACCTTCGCTTACATTCATAGGGTTATTTTCACAACAACAGGGTAGGCCAAATATGTCGTGGACAATAGCACAAAACCCCATTTAGGAAACCTCATGAAAACGCTGCTCAATGCCTTGTTTCAAACACTTTTTGTCGCCTTTGTGGCAAGCGCCCAAGGGGCTTGGGCGGCCGACACCAAACCCGCAGTTCCGGCCGCCAGCGCCGCCGAATGTCCTTCGGTACTTCGCTACACGGTAGACCGACTGCAAGACGAGAAACCGCAAAACCTGTGTCAATACGCAGGTCAAGTGGTGTTGGTGGTCAATACCGCCAGCTTTTGTGGCTTCACGCCTCAGTACAAATCTTTGGAAGCCTTGTACGACAAATACAAAGGCAAAGGCTTGGTGGTGCTGGGTTTTCCTTCCAATGATTTTTCCCAAGAACCTGCTAACAACCAAAAAATAGCCGACTTTTGTGAAAACACCTATGGCGTGAAATTCCCCATGTTCAGCAAAACCACGGTGCGCGGCAGCGATGCCTCACCTTTGTTTAAGCAACTCACCCAAATCACCGACACCGCACCCAAGTGGAACTTTTACAAATACCTGATCAGCCGCGACGGCAAGCAGGTGAAGAGTTACAACAGCAACACCGACCCCATGGACAAAGCTTTTTTAGCCGAGGTTGAAAAACTGCTTGTCACCCGAGTGAACTGATGCGTCAACGGGTAGCCGTTATAGGCTCAGGCATCGCCGGCTTGTCTGCCGCCCACCACTTAAACCCGCATGCCCAAGTGAGCTTGTTTGAGGCGGGCGGGTATTTTGGTGGACACACCCACACGGTGGATGTCAGCTTGCCCAACCTCAGCGGTCAAACCGTTACCCATGGTGTTGACACAGGGTTTTTGGTCTACAACCAACGCACCTATCCTGGCCTGATTGGCTTGTTCGAGCAACTCAACATCCGCACCGCGCCCTCGGACATGTCGTTCTCCGTGCAAGCGCATTGGGACGACAACGGCCAAGTGCTGGAGTGGAATGGCGCTAATTTAAACAGCGTGTTCGCCCAGCGCAGCAACTTATTTCGCCCGCGGTTTTGGGGCTTGTTGCGCGACATCTTGCGCTTTAACCAGCTCGCCACCGATTTGGCCCAAACCGGCCAAGCGGACGACTTGGCTCAGCCTTTGCAAGATTTTTTAGACCAACATGGTTTTGGCAGCAGTTTTCGCAACGGCTATTTGCTCCCCATGCTGGGCTGTATTTGGAGTTGCCCGACCACCCAAATGCTGCAGTTTCCCGTGGCCACCATGGTGCGTTTTTGTGACAACCACGGTTTGCTGCAAGTCAGCAACCGCCCGCCATGGTTCACGGTGGCCGGCGGCGCCAAGCATTATGTGAAAGCCATCACCGACACCCTCAGCGACAAGCGCTTGAACACCCCCGTGCTGGGCATTGCCCGTGACGCACAAGGTGTGCGGGTTCGCACCGCGCAAGGGGTGGAGCATTTCGATCAAGTGGTGTTGGCCACCCACCCCGACCAAGCACTGGGCTTGCTAGAGCAGCCCAGCGACACCGAGCAAACGCTGTTGGGCGCTATCGGCTTTCAAGCCAACCGCGCTGTGTTGCACACCGACACCAGCGTCATGCCCCAACGTCGTTTGGCTTGGGCTGCATGGAATTACCAACGCACCCAAGCCCAAAGCGAAACCGCCCATGTGTGTTTGCACTACTGGCTCAATCGCCTGCAGCCCCTGCCCTTCAAGCAAGATGTCATCGTCTCGCTCAACCCGGCCACACCCATAGACCCTGCGCGCATCTTGGGCAGCTACGACTATGCGCATCCGGTGTTTGACTTGCCCGCCATCGCCGCGCAAGCCGCGTTGCCGCGCTTGCAAGGCCAGCAACGCACTTGGTATGCAGGCGCTTGGATGCGCTATGGCTTTCACGAAGACGGCTTTCAAGCCGGCTTGGCCGCCGCACAAGGCTTGCTGGCGCAAGCTATCCATAAGCAAGAGGCCTTGGCGTGATCCAGGCAACGCCGCTGATTGCGTGGGGTCAAGTCCGGCATAGCCGCGCACGGCCCAAAAACCATGCATTTGCTTACCCCACCTGGTTTTTGTTGCTGCCCATGCGCAGCATGGCCAAGCTCGGCGGTGGTGTCTTGGCCTTGAACCGCCGCGCAGCGATTTCTTTTCATGATGTCGACCATGGCGATGGACGCGCGCCGTCAGAAGGCGGCGCTTTGGCTTGGCTGGATGAGTTGCTGCTTAGCCAAGGCATTGCCGATGCCCAAGGCGAGGTTTGGCTGCATTGCTACGCCAGAGTGTGGGGCTATGCCTTCAAGCCGGTGAGTTTTTGGTATTGCCACCGAGACGACTACAGCTTGGCGGCTATCGTGGTAGAGGTGAACAACACCTTTGGCGAACGCCACTGCTATGTTTTAGCCGAGCCGCGCTATGGCCAAACCTTGCATGCCGACAAGGTGTTTCATGTGTCGCCCTTTTGCCATGTGCAAGGCCAATACGACTTTCGCTTCATGCGCACTCTTCATGAGGGCCAAGCCAAAACCGTGGTGCGCATAGACCACAGCGATGCCTTGGGCTTGCTCATCAGCACCAGCGTCAGCGGCAGCCTGCAGCCCCTCACCCCAGCCGCGCTGCGCACCGCTTTGTGGCGCTACCCTTTGCAAAGTTTTGGCGTGATCGCACGCATCCATTGGCAAGCGTTGGGGCTGTGGCTCAAACGCGTGCCGTTTGTGCGCAAGCCCCCGCCCCCCGAACAGTTTGCCACCCGAGGTGGTCTGTGAATTTTTTGTCTCAACGCCTATTTTTTTGACCATGCCCAGCCTGCACTCCACCAACCCCAGCGCACCCAGAACTTCCAGCCCCGCCGCACCCATGGCTGTACAACGCGCTTTGCGCATGCTCGAATCTTTGACGGTGGGCGAACTGAGTGTTGATCTGCCCGATGGACGTCAACTGACTTTTGGCACCGCCCAAAGCGGGCCACAAGCCAGCATTCGCATCCACGACTGGCAAGTGTTTGCATTGACCATGCGTTCGGGCGACATCGGTTTTGCCGAGAGTTACATCGCCAAGCAATGGGACACGCCCGACTTGACCAGCTTGCTGCAACTGCTGGTGGCCAACCGACGCGTCATGGACGATTTGATTTTTGGCACTTGGTGGGGACGCTTGGCCTACCAAGTGCGCCACTGGATGCGGCGCAACACCAAAAAGAACAGCAGTAAAAATATCCATGCCCATTACGATTTGGGCAACGGCTTTTACAGCCTGTGGCTAGACCCCAGCATGTCTTACTCCTCGGCATGGTTTGATAACGACTACAACCAACCCCTGATCGCCGCACAACACGCCAAAGTGCGTCGCGCCCTGCGCATGGCGGGGGTGCTTGCGGGTCAATCCCAGCGTGTGCTTGAAATTGGCTGCGGCTGGGGTGGCTTGGCCGAGATCGCGGCCAAAGAATTCGGCGCCAAAGTCACGGGCATTACGCTGAGCCCCGCCCAACTGGCCTATGCCAGCAAACGACTTGCCGCACAAGCACTGCACGCAGATTTGCGTTTGCAAGATTACCGCGACACCAACGACGGCCCCTACGACGCGATTTGTTCCATCGAGATGATCGAGGCTGTGGGCAGGGCTTATTGGCCCACCTATTTCCAAACCATTGCGCGCTTACTCAAGCCCGGCGGTCAGGCGTGCATACAAAGCATCGTCATTGACGACGATTTGTTTGAGCGCTATGCCTTGGGCACCGACTTCATTCAGCAGTACATATTTCCCGGCGGCTTTTTGCCCAGCACCAGCCAATTCAAAGCACAAGCGCAGGCTGCGGGCTTGCAAGTGGTCGACAGTTTTGCCTTTGGTCAAGACTATGCACAAACCTTGAAACGTTGGCGCGAAACCTATGTGCAGGCCTTGCCCCACATGGGCGACTTGGGCTTTGACCAGCGCTTTGAGCGCACCTGGGTGTTTTACTTGGCCTATTGCGAAGCCGCCTTTTTATAACGCAACACCGACGTGGTTCAGTTCACCTTGCGCAAACCCGCATGAGCGAGCGGCTCAGCGGGCAACTCAACACCTGGGCTTTGCTTCGCTTGGGTCTGCCCGCTTTGCCCTTGGCTTTTGTGGCGCTGCCCTTGTATGTGTTGTGGCCGCATTACTTTGAAACCCA
>CANLWQ010000006.1 GCA_947494405.1 Comamonadaceae bacterium
AAAGTCAATGACCCCGGCCATTGGCTTGGTTTGCAAATGGGTCAAATGGTGACTGATGTATTCGCCGGCGGTAAGTGTGCTGGTATCGGACATATTCAACTCTTCAAAATCAATTTTGCGGTGTCGCTTGTCTGGGGTTTCCCCAGGCCAGCGCCAACCAATAAACTTTCATTGCCAACAACATGCCTGCTAACAAAGCAGGCCAACTGACTTCATTCAAAACCCTGGGTGCGAGTGCCAACAACAGCACTGTTAACACCAACTTCACGCCTTGCCACACGGCAAAACCCACTGCAGCAGTCATCGCATTGACCGAGGCTGCACTTGAAGTCAAGCCTCTGGCAAATAATGCAGCAGGAACAATCACCGCCAAGGCGCCGTACATCACGGAGATTCCTACAGATGCAAAACCCCAAAGCCATGAACCCAGCATTGCCAAAACAGCTGCCAATGCCAATTGAGCCCCAAGCACCCACCACACCGATAAAGACGTATGCCGCTCTCGCCAAGCCTGCGCTTCTTCAGCTGTCAGAGGATGAAATTCATCCTCAGGGGTCTGAGTGCTTTTGTCAGCGCCCAAGGAGACGGTGTCGGGGTTTACCATTCACGCTTCCTCACATGCAGCAAAGCCACTGATTGTAAAGTATCTTTGTGACCCCATTTGAACCCTATCTTTAAAAGCCCTTTTTATATGCAAGAACCTATACAAGACAGTCTGATTGAGTACCCCTGCGATTTCCCCATCAAAGTCATGGGTGAACAAGTCGATGGGTTTGTGGACGCCATGTTGATGATCGTGCGTCAGTTCGATCCTGAGTGGGACGACTCGCGCATGACCAGACGCAGCAGCAGCGCGGGCAAATACCTGGGGTTGACCTTGACCGTCAGGGCCACCAGCCGCGAGCAACTCGACGAGCTTTACCGCACGCTCAGCACCCACCCTATGGTGAAGGTAGTGCTTTAGTGATCATCGCCCGCGCGCCCGCTGTGCAGATTCGCCACTGGGGTCGGGTGGATTACTTGCACACTTACCAAGCCATGCAAGATTTCACCGCGCAGCGTGACGGCAGCACGCCCGACGAAGTCTGGCTTTGCGAGCATGCGCCGGTGTTTACCCAAGGCCTTGCTGGCTCGTCAGTTCATCTTCTGTCAACCGGCTCAGCACCAGTGATTGCCACCAACCGCGGTGGTCAAGTCACTTACCACGGGCCTGGTCAAGTGGTGGCTTATGCCCTGATCGATTTGCGCCGCGCTGGCTACTATGTCAAAGAATATGTCTATAAATTAGAGGAAGCCGTTGTTCGCACGCTGCTGCACTTTGGGGTGACGGGCTTGCGCGTAGGAAAAGCGCCTGGGGTTTTTGTTCGCAAGGATGCAAACAACCTGCACGCCCTCTTGCCCTCGCGACCTGCATCCAAGGACACAGCCTTGGCCCAGCCCCAGCCCGACTTCGCCGGTTTAGCCAAAATGGCGGCTCTGGGCGTGAAGGTCAGCCGCCACTGCACCTACCATGGTGTGGCCTTAAACGTTCATATGGATTTAGCGCCTTTTCAGCAAATCAACCCCTGCGGGTATGCTGGCTTGGAAACCACCGACCTTTTTTCAATGGGCGTTGATGTAGGCTGGCAAGAAGCGGCTGATGTTTTGGGCGAGAAACTTCGCTTGTACTTGACTCCCTGACTCGCTAACCACCTTAAGTCCACCGCACAACATGACCACTTCTGAAGACAGCTTAATGTCCCCCAACGCCAGCGAGCCACACAACCCGCTGGTCAAGCAAAAGTCTTTGTCCAAAGTGTCGCGCATACCTATCAAGGTAGAGCACACCGGTGAGGTGCTGAAAAAGCCCGACTGGATACGTGTCAAAGCCGCATCGCCCAACTCGCGGTTTTATGAAATCAAAGACATTTTGCGTGCCAACAGATTGGTGACAGTGTGCGAAGAAGCGTCTTGCCCCAATATCGGCGAGTGCTTTGGCAAGGGCACAGCCACCTTCATGATCATGGGCGACAAATGCACCCGCCGTTGCCCGTTTTGCGATGTGGGCCATGGCCGCCCCGACCCGCTGGACACCAATGAACCCGCCAACTTAGCCAAAACCATTGCCGCCTTGAAATTGAATTACGTGGTGATTACCAGCGTGGACCGCGACGATTTGCGTGACGGCGGAGCGGCGCACTTTGTGGAATGCATTCAGCAAACACGTGCCTTGTCACCGCACACCCAAATCGAGGTTTTGGTGCCCGACTTTCGCGGCCGCGACGACAGAGCCTTGGAGATTTTGAAAGCTGCGCCACCCGATGTGATGAACCACAACTTGGAAACCGTGCCCCGCCTTTACAAACAAGCCAGGCCCGGCAGCGACTACGCCTTCAGCTTGAACTTGCTGAAAAAATTCAAAGCCCTGTTTCCCCATGTGCCTACCAAAAGCGGTTTGATGGTGGGTTTGGGTGAAACCGACGAAGAAATTTTGGCGACCATGCAAGACATGCGCGATCACCACATCGACATGCTGACGCTGGGGCAATACCTCGCCCCCAGCAATCACCATTTACCTGTGCGCCGCTATGTGCATCCTGATACTTTCAAGATGTTCGAGGCCAAGGCTTATGAGATGGGTTTCAAACACGCCGCTGTAGGTGCCATGGTGAGATCGAGCTACCACGCGGATGCGCAAGCCCATGCGGCAGCAGACATGACTTTCAACCGCTAGCCGGCGTTCTCCAAGCCAGCATCAAGCCATCCCATTGCAAGCGCGCCACTTTAAGGTGACGCTCTTTCACATGGCCATAGCCTTTGATTTTGTCTGGGATGCGCGCAATCTCTAGCGCCAAAGCTTGGCGCTCCGGGCTAAAGCCTCGCATCAACTCTTCAATTGACTCGCGGTACTGCGCAATCAATGCGCGCTCGCCGCGACGCTCTTCGGTGTAGCCAAACACATCGAGGGCCGTGCCGCGCAAAAAACGCAACTTAGCCAAGACCTTGAAGCCGCTCAGCATAGAGGGGCCAAATTTTTGTTTGATCAATTCGCCTTGGGCGTTTTTGCGAGACATCAGAGGTGGCGCCAAATGGTAGTTGAGGGTGAAGTCGCCTTCAAACTGGTCGGCAATGCGCTTTAAAAACGAAGCGTCTGTGTGCAGGCGCGCCACTTCATACTCGTCTTTGTAAGCCATGAGCTTGAACAGGTTGCGCGCCACTGCTTCGGCCATGGCGGGCGTTGTCTTCTGCAAAACCTTGTCTATAAAGCTGCTGTACTTATCGGCATAGGCTGCGTTTTGGTATTGCGTCAAAATATCTGCGCGCTTTTGCACCAAGACATCTAAGGACTCACGGGTTTTGAATTGCACCACTTGGGCCGGCGCCATCAAGGCTCGCACCTTGGTGATGTCATAAGCACACCAACGCCCCCAAGCAAAGGCTTTTTTATTGGACTCGACTTGCACGCCGTTGAGTTCGATGGCGCGCATCAGGGCTTCCAGCCCCAAAGGAATCCAGCCCTTTTGCCAAGCGTAGCCCAGCACCATGGGGTTGATGTAAATACTGTCACCCAACAACTGGGTAGCAAATTGGTTGGCATCAAAAGCACCCAAATTGCGCTTTTCTCCATCGAGTGCTTGCAAGATGTTGTCGACACAGCCTTCGCTGGGATTGGCCCAAGCACCGTTTTTCACAAACGCGGCAGTAGGTGTGCCGTGATCGTTGATGGCCACGCGGGTACGCCCGGGGCGCAAGCGCAACATGGTTTCTTTTCCGGCCGTAACGATGGGGTCGCAGCCCAAAATCAAATCGGCTGCAGCGGTAGAGACACGGGTGGTGCGAATATGCGACTGCTGTTCTGCAATCAACACATGGCTCCACGTGGCGCCGCCTTTTTGCGCCAAGCCTGCAGAGTCTTGGGTGACGATGCCGCGCCCCTCAAGGTGTCCCGCCATGCCCAGCAACTGACCGATGGTGATGACGCCCGTGCCACCCACACCCGCCACCACAATGCCATAGCCGCCAGGATAAACGCCGCGTGAGAGTGAAGGCACTTCGGGGGCGGGGAGTTCGCCCAAAGCAAAGGGGTCGAGAACGGGGCGGTCTTTGGTCTTCTTGCGTAACTGACCGCCTTCAACCGTGACAAAACTGGGGCAAAAACCTTTGACGCAACTTTGGTCTTTGTTGCAAGTGCTTTGGTTGATGGTGCGTTTGCGCCCGAAGTCGGTCTCTAGCGGCTCCACACTCAAGCAATTGCTTTGCGTGCTGCAGTCGCCGCAGCCTTCGCATACCGCTTCATTGATGACCACCCGCACAGCGGGGTCAACCATGGTGCCGCGCTTGCGGCGGCGGCGTTTTTCGGTGGCGCAGGTTTGGTCGTAAATAATGACTGTGCAGCCTTTGATTTCACGCATCACGCGCTGCACGTTGTCGAGTTCATCACGGTGTTCTATGGTCACGTCTTCGGGCAAGCCCAGCACGCCACCGACGGCGCCGTTGTGTCCCACACCTTGGTATTTTTCGGGTTCGTCGGTGACGATGACGATGCGCTTAGCGCCTTCAGCGCGCATGCTTTGCGCGATTTGAATCACGCTGTGGCCTTCGGATCGTTCGCCAATGGGTTGACCACCGGTCATGGCCACCGCGTCGTTGTACAAAATTTTGTAAGTGATGTTCACACCGGCCGCCACGCTTTGGCGTATGGCCAAAATGCCGCTGTGGAAATAGGTACCGTCGCCAATATTGGCAAAAATATGTTGGTCGTTGGTGAAAGGTTGCTGGCCCACCCATGGCACGCCCTCGCCGCCCATTTGGGTAAAGCCCACGGTGCTGCGGTCCATCCACAGCGACATGAAATGGCAACCAATGCCGGCCATGGCGCGCGAACCCTCGGGCACTTTGGTGCTGGTGTTGTGCGGGCAGCCCGAACAAAACCATGGCTGGCGATCGGCTTTGACCTCCAGAACATGCATGGCTTTGTGTTTGGCTTCCAAGATGGCGAGTTGGGCGTCTATGCGCGAGCGGGTGTCGGCGTCAACGCCCATTTTTTTCAAGCGAACAGCGATGGCTTGGGCGATCAGTGCAGGGGATAAGTCGGCATTGGCTCGCAACAAAATATTGCTGCTGGGGTTGGGCTGCGACCACTCGCCGCCTGTATCGCCCTCGCCCTGGTTGAATTTGCCCAGCACGCGGGGACGCTGCGCATCGGGCCAGTTGTACAACTCTTCTTTCAATTGGTATTCGATGAGTTGGCGCTTTTCTTCAACCACCAAAATTTCTTGCAAGCCATGCGCAAACTCGCGGGTGCTTTCAGACTCCAAGGGCCACACCACGCCGACTTTGTGCACCCGAATGCCAATGCGTTGGCAAGTGGTGTCGTCCAGCCCCAAGTCGAGCAAGGCTTGACGGGTGTCGTTGTAGGCCTTGCCGCTAGCAATCAATCCAAAGCGGTCGTTTGCGCCTTTGATCACCGTGTGGTTGAGTTTGTTGGCGCGTATATAAGCAAGCGCCGCATACCATTTGTAATTGAACAACCTGGCCTCTTGGCCCAGCGCATCATCGGGCCAACGAATGTGCAAGCCGCCTTCCGGCATCTCAAACTCGGGCAGCACAATGTGCACACCGTTGGGATCGATCATCACCGAGGCGCTGGACTCCACCACCTCTTGTATGGTTTTCATGCCGGCCCACACGCCGGCGAAACGGCTCATGGCGATGCCGTGTATGCCGTAGTCGAGAACGTCTTGCACAGACGCGGGGAAAAACACAGGCAAGCCACAGGCTTTGAAAATATGGTCGCTTTGGTGCGCTGCGGTGCTGCTTTTGGCCACATGGTCGTCACCCGCCAGCGCCAGCACGCCACCCCAAGGCGTGGTGCCGGCCATATTGGCGTGCTTGAACACATCGGAAGTGCGGTCCACGCCTGGGCCTTTGCCATACCAAATGCCAAACACGCCGTCGAATTTATTACTGCCAGGCGGCGCAAAACCCAGTTGCTGTGTGCCCCACAAAGCCGTGGCAGCGAGTTCTTCGTTCACGCCGGGCTGAAAAACGATTTGCTGGGACTGCAAAAAAGACTTGGCACTCCACAAGGCTTGGTCGTAGGTGCCCAAAGGTGAGCCACGGTAGCCGCTGATAAAGCCTGCGGTGTTCTTGCCCTGCAAAGCGTCGCGCTGGCGTTGCAACATGGGCAACTTGACCAAGGCCTGCACACCACTCATGAAGGCGCGGCCGTGCTCGAGGCGGTATTTGTCGTCGAGTTGAACCGTCTCTAAGGCGATGCGAATGTGTTCGGGCAGGGGCGCGTTCATAACAAGGTCTCCGGATACGACGTTGGATATTTAATCAGTTTAGGTGCAAAACAGCGATGGCGCTGCGGGAATATCCCTCAGCCCACCCCGTAGCGATCGCGATAAGCCTGCACCCGCGCAAGGTGCTCGGCCAGGGCGGGGTCTGCACTTTGCTGCAAAAAGCTCAGCACATCGGCCAATTGCGTCACCGCACAGACTTGCAAGCCCAAGGTGTTTCGCACATATTGCACGGCACTGTGCGGCAGGTCGCGGGTTGCGCCTTGGTCGTCGAGTTCGGTAGCCATTTCTTGGCGGTCCAAAGCAATCACCACCGCATGGGCTTGGGCACCTGCGGTTTGAATCAGTTTGATGGACTCGCGCACTGCTGTTCCCGCGCTGATGACGTCATCAACAATGAGTACCCGGCCCTTCAAAGGCGCACCCACCAAAGTACCGCCCTCGCCATGGTCTTTGGCTTCCTTGCGGTTATAGGCAAATGGCACATTGCGCCCCAACCTTGCCAATTCTGTGGCCACCACTGCACCCAAGGGAATGCCTTTGTAGGCGGGGCCAAAAATCATGTCGAATTCGAGCTTGCTGTTGATTAACAGTTGGGCGTAAAAATGCCCCAAGCGCCCCAATTTGGCGCCATCGTCAAACAAACCCGCATTAAAGAAATAGGGCGACAGCCGACCGGCTTTGGTTTTGAATTCGCCAAAACGCAAAACCCCACTTTCCAGCGAGAATCGAATAAATGCTTGCGCCAAATCGGTTGGCGATGCACCTTGCTCAGCCATAGGGGATTCCTTGTTCACACTCACCAGTCTTAACCTCAACGGGATTCGTTCGGCCAGCAGCAAAGGGCTGCATCACTGGCTTGAAAAAACCAAACCCGATTGTATGTGTGTGCAGGAAATCAAAGCCCAAGAAAGCGAGCTTGCTAAAGGCTTTGAGCAGTTCGCCGGCTTGAATGGCTACTTTCACTGCGCCGAGAAAAAGGGCTATTCAGGGGTTGGCATTTATACCCGCCATGAACCCAGCCACGTGATTCAAGGCTTTGACGGCGGCGAGTTCGATGCGGAAGGCCGCTATTTGGAACTGCGCTTTGACACGCCCCAACGCAAGCTGTCTTTGCTGAGCGTGTATTTTCCCAGCGGTGCGTCAGGCCCCGAGCGACAAGAAGCTAAATTTCGTTTCTTGAATGTGATTTACCCGCATTTATTGGCTTTGCAACAAGGGCGTGAATTCATTTTGTGTGGGGATGTGAATATCGCCCACAAGGAAGCTGATTTGAAAAATTGGCGCGGCAATAAAAAGAACAGCGGCTTTCTGCCCGAAGAACGCGAGTGGATGACCCAACTCACCACCGAGGGTGGTTTGGTGGATGTGTACCGCCGCCTGCACCCCGACACCACGGATGCTTGCTACACCTGGTGGAGCAACCGTGGCCAAGCCTATGCCAACAATGTGGGTTGGCGTTTGGACTATCACTTAGCGACACCTGCCTTGGCTGCCAAGGCCTTGTCCGCGTCTATTTACAAGCAAGAGAAGTTTTCCGACCACGCACCCATCACCTTGCAATATGACGGGATCATTTGAATGGCGATTGTCATACCCGAGGGCGACATAGAGTTCACTGCCATTCGTGCGCAAGGTGCGGGCGGGCAAAACGTGAACAAGGTGTCCAGCGCGGTGCATTTGCGTTTTGACATACGCGCCTCGAGTTTGCCGCAAGCGGTGAAGGACAAGTTGCTGCTCACCTCCGACCAACGTATCAGCAACGAAGGCGTGATCGTTATCAAAGCCCAAACCAGTCGCAGTCAAGATAAAAACCGCGCCGAAGCGGTGGCGCGTTTACATGAGATGGTGGAGTTGGCTGCCAAACCGGTTATTCCACGCCGCCCAACCCAACCTACGCGCTCTTCACAACGTGAACGGGTTGACAGCAAAGTGATGCGCGGTCAAACCAAGGCAGCACGGGGAAAAGTATCTTGGTAACTAGGTGGAGCGCTGCAAGCTCATCTCTAGCGCCAAACTTTCTTGCTGATAGCTGCCTGTCATGACTTGACGGAACATGGCCTCGGTACGCTCGACCACGCCGGGCCAATCCAGAGTTTTAGCGGTCTGCAAGGCTTCTTGTGCCAATCTGGCTTGCAAACTGGGCTCTTTGACCAAGGTACACACCGCCTGAATGAAGTTGTCTGGCGACTCGGTGTCTACACACATGCCGTTTTCGCCATGATTGATCCATTGACCTGCAGCCGCATGTTTGAAAGCCACCACCGCCAAGCCGCTGGCCATGGCTTCCAAGGTGACATTGCCAAAGGTTTCCGTCAAGCTGGCAAACACAAACACGTCGGCGCTGGCGTAATGGGCGGCCAAATCTGCCCCGCTGCGATAGCCAGCAAAAATAATATCGGCATGCTGTTGCTGCAAACTCTCGCGCAAGGGGCCGTCACCAACCAACACCAAACGCACACGCGGGTTTTGTTGTTTGGCTTTGAGGTAGGCCTGAACCACCAAACCCAAATTTTTCTCCGCAGCCAAGCGCCCCACATACAACAACACCGGGTCCATAGCCTCAACGCCCCAAGATTGTCTTAAGACACTTTGTCTGTGGGCAGGCGAAAACTGCGAGGTGTCCACGCCGCGTGGCACCACCTCCACACGCTGAAAACCCTTGGCCATCAACTCTTGCTGGAGCATGGCTGTGGGCACCATGGTGATGTCTGCGCGGTTATGGAATTTCTTTAAGTAAGTGCGTATGGCGCCGCTGAGCCAACCAATGCCGTAATGTTGGCTGTAGGCGTGGAAATTGGTTCGGAAGTCGGTGCTGACGGGCAACTTCAATTTGCGTGCGACTTGCAGCGCAGACCAACCCAAAGGACCTTCGGTGGCGATGTGAACAATATCGGGTCTATGCTTGGCCCACAAACGGTTGAGTTCTCGCTTGGCGGGTAATCCCATGCGCAGTTCGTTGTAAAACGGAATGGGCAGGCCTTTGACCAGCAACTCTTGGAAATTTTCTGAATTCACAGCCGTGTGCTGGGCTTGCTGCTTGGGCCGCACCAACCAAAGATCATGGCCTCGCGCTTGTAAGCCCTCTACAATTTTGCTCAAGGTGTGTGCCACGCCGTTGATATCGGGTGGATAGGTTTCAGTGACCACAGCGATATTGAATCTTTGCTGGACTGACCCCAAGCGACTCACATGTATATGCGCATCATTCTTCATGTGCTTAATGTGACTTCGGATTGCAACAGTTTGATGAATATTTTGTTGCAGTTCAATGACATGCAGGTCTTGTGAGAGTTTTTTTGTTCGCTGTCATCAAAATTTCATGCAATCGCGCCACAGTTCGATGTGTCTTGAGTCCGTGGTCTTTGCCACTTATTTTTTCCAGGAGTTTTTATGCGCGAATGGCAACAAACCCTTCAAACCCAGCGTTGGGATGATCACCGCTACTACCACCACTGCCGCGTGAACCAGTCCCTCCATCTCATCAGCGCCATTTCGTTTTTAGTGGCTTATGTTTATTTGTTCATTGACCCCGTTGTTTCGGCCTTGATTGCTTGGTTGATTTCCATGACAACCCGTCAAATTGGTCATTTCTTTTTTGAACCCAAGGGCTATGACGAGGTTAACCAAGCCACCCATGAGCACAAAGAAGACATCAAAGTGGGCTACAACTTGCACCGCAAAATTGTGCTGCTGAGTATTTGTGCAGCCATCCCCGTGTTGGCCTTTTGGATGCCCAACTACTTGCAATGGGCGGTTCCCCAAGCCTATGAAGACACCCCCGTGCGCATGACCGCCATCACTTGGCTGTTTTTAGGCGTTGCCGGTTTGCTGTTCCGAGTTGCACAACTTTGGTGGCAAGACAGCTTGGTGGCTGGTTTGGCATGGGGCTTCAAAATCATCACCGACCCTTTCCATGACATCAAGCTTTATCACAAGGCCCCGCTTTATTTGCTGCGCGGCGAAAGAATTGATCCCATGGAACATGTGAACGCGAAAGGCTTAGCCAGCTAAGCCCTTCTTTTCATTAGCTCGAGGCCCAGCGGGCCTTGAGCATTTCTTTAAATACTTGTCGGCGTATGGGGCTTTGTTGATCAAGTGGAGGTGTCCACCACCAACCATCTTGCTGCATATTTTTAGCGGCCTGTACAAATCGATTACATAGTTCTTCATACATGGCGTCATCGAAGTTAAGGCTCATGATCATGCGTCCCGACCCTACCCAACTCAAAGCAACGCCTTGCTCACGTAAATAGTATTGAAGCATCCAGTGATACCTGCCAGGCACGTCGTACAACACCGTCCACACAGTTTCCATACCGGCAACTCGAACAGGCAACTGGGCTTCTTTCAAGCGGCTGTTGAGCATGGCTTGTCTGTCGGCCCATTGTTGACTGGCATTGGCCAGCAGGTCTTTCACTTCAGGCGTGTCGAGCCGGTGCAAAAACACATTCATGGTCGCCATCACGGTAGGGTGGGCATTGAAGGTGCCACGTGCAAAACAAATATTGCCGGGTCGATCGTCACGGAAACGCTTCATCCAAGCCGCATTGCCGCACAACACACCAATGGGCAAACCGCCGCCCAAGGTCTTGCCATAGGTCACCATATCGGCATCTACGCCAAAGTAAGTTTGCGCGCCGCCTTTACCCAAACGAAAGCCCAAAAACACTTCGTCAAATATGAGCGCAATGCCTTTTGCTGTGCACACTTCGCGCAAAGTTTTCAACCAAGTGGTGTAGGCCTTGCGGTCGTAATGCACAGCGCGTTTTCCATCGATCAAGGTGCTGTCTGTGGGTGCCGCACGGTTGGGGTGCATGGCTTGCAAAGGGTTGATCAGCACGCAAGCGATGTCGTTGCGGTTACGCAAAACACGCAAGGTATTGGCATGCATATCGTTCAAGGTGAGCGTGTCGCCGGAAGGTGGCATGGGGTTGCCCGGGCCCGGTTGCACATCGTCCCACCAGCCGTGGTATGCCCCAGTGAAGCGAACAATTTTTCGCTTCTTGGTGTGGTACCTGGCCAATCGCACCGCTTGCATCACGGCTTCGGTGCCCGACATGTGAAACGACACTTCGTCTTTGCCCGACAACTCACACAGGCGTTTGACGTTATCCAAGACACAAGGGTGATAGCCGCCCAGCACGGGGCCCAATTCATTGGCCATGGCTGCACCTTCGGCCATGCACGACTTGTAAAAATCGTAGCCAAACAGGTTCACGCCATAAGAGCCGGTGACATCGATGAATTGATTGCCGTCCATGTCGGTCAAATACACGTCTTGGCTGGCGTTCCAAAAATAACCCAGTTGCAAATGCTTAGACAGCAACTCACGGAATTGGTAGGGCATGCGGTATTGGCTGGTCAATTGCATGTCCGAAATCATGGGCTTGGCTTGAGCGGTATGCGCCAAGGTTTTAGGGCTGCGCTCTTTCAATGTTTGCCCCAGTCGGGTGAGCGCAGCTTCGCGCTGCTTGCTGATGGCTTCGGGCGCACCATCGACACAAAACCAAGTGGCCTGCGGATAGCTGTAAGCCGGCAGCCAGTTGGCAAACCGCTTGGACATGCGCAAGTGCCCGCCCAACGATGGATGTTTTGCCAAAGACAGCTGCAAGCGTTGCCACACAGCTGCGCTGGCCATCAGAAACGCCGCGCCCAACACCACAGACACACCCAAATCATATAAATCCATGAAAAGCCCCTTTGAAAACTCCTGTTGTATGACACTTAGGTTAAAAAATGATGACTAATCGCTCTCTTTTGCAAAGACTCACCTCACAAGAGGACTTGAATTTTTTATTGACCAACCGCATCCCTCGAATTGCATTGACGCACTTCATGGGATGGTTCAGCCAGTTGCGTAACCCCTGGCTGGCCAAGGCTTCTATTTGGATATGGCGTCAATTTGCTGATCTAGATTTGTCTGAGGCAAAGCAAACCGAATTTGCCAGCTTGCATGAATGCTTTATCCGCGAATTGCGCCCTGGCGCCAGACCGATTGATAACGATGTTCAAACGCTGGTGAGCCCATGTGACGGCATCGTGGGCGCCTTGGGCGACGTGAAAGATGGTCTGGTTTTTCAGGCCAAAGGTTTTCCTTATCGCTTGGAAGAGTTGTTGGGTGAAAGCGCACAGCACGGCCCTTGGCACAACGGCAAATACCTCACCATCCGCATCACCTCATCGATGTACCACCGATTTCATGCGCCCCACGACGGCCGCATGCACCGCATGGAGTATTTTTCGGGTGACACATGGAACGTCAACCCGATTGCGCTCAAGCGTGTGGAAAAGTTGTTTTGTAAAAACGAACGCGCCTTGCTGGAAATGGACATCGGTGCCAAGCGCCATCCGGTTGCGCTGGTGCCCGTGGCCGCTGTGTTGGTGGCCAGCATTCGCTTGCACGCCATAGACACTTTGCTGCACACCCGCTACCCAGGCCCCAATGTGATTCACTGCGACGCGCCTTTTCACAAGGGCGACGAGCTGGGTTGGTTTCAACATGGTTCAACGATTTTGGTGTTCACACCACCTGGGTTTACGTTTGCACCCGGCATCGAGGAAGGCCGTGTTTTGCGCATGGGTCAAGCCCTGATGGGCCTGCCGCCAAGCGATTAACCTAGCCCCAAGCTGCGGCTTCGCCACATCACCCTGGCCATGACCGCGATCAATAAAAGGGCCAGCAGCAAAATCAAGTACTCCACAGACACTTGAAAGTACAGCAAAGCGCTGTAGCCCGCCATCATCGCCAATATGCTGGTGTTTTCATTCACGTTCTGAACCGCAATCGAGCGGCCTGCGGTGAGCAAGACCACGCCGCGGTACTGCAACAAGGCGTTCATTGGCACCACAAAAAAGCCGCCCACAATGCCCAGCAAGGTGGTCAACACCACGGCCGCCTGCCACTGCGTCACCCACAGCATGACGGGCAGCAACATACCTAACAACAAACCTATGCCCAGTACTTTGGTGGCTTGGTGCAAAGCCACCCAGCGCGCGGCAAGTGCAGCCCCCATGATCACACCCACCGCTGTGGCAGCTTGCAAATAGGCCGCTTGGGATAAATCTAAAGAGAGTTGGGCTTGTGCCCAGGCCAACACCAGCAATTGCAATGTCGCTCCCACGCCCCAAAACAAGGTGGTCACCGACAGACTGATGCTGCCCAAGGGGTCGCTCCACAATCGTTGCATGTCATGCCCAAAGGCTTTGCATACGCTGATGAAGCGCCAAGGCTGGGCTGCATAAACCTTGCCACTGCCTTGAATGAACAGGTTGAGAAAACCGGCGAGCCCATAGCAAAACAAAAGCAAAACAAATGATGCGCTGTAGACACTGTTCATGTCCAGCTGTGTGCTGAACGTATGCACCCAAGCCAGTCCCACCCACGCCGGGCTGACCAAGCCGCCGCCCAGCACCACGCCTAGCAACACCGCGCTGACGGTGCTGATCTCAATCCAGGCGTTGGCAGTAATCAGTTGCTCTGGCTTGGCCAGTTCGGTGACCAGACCGTATTTGGCAGGCGCATAAGCGGCCGCGCCCAAGCCTGCCAAGGCAAATGCCCACAAGGGGTTGACACCCAAGAGCATGGCCGTGCAGGCCACCGCTTTGATGCCATTGGCCACCATCATCACTTTTTGCTTGGGCCAGGTATCTGCCCACACACCTACCCAAGGCCCTAAGAGCACATACGACAAAGTGAACATGAGTTTGAGCAGAGGCACCCAAAAAGCGGCCTGTCCCTGCTCAATAAGCAAGGCCATGGCGACCAGAAGCAGGGCGTTATCGGCAAGCGCAGATACAAATTGCGCGGTCATTAAGGGGACGAACCCCGCCCGCATCAGCGAGGTGGTCAAGCGGCTTCGGTAATGGGCACAGCAGAGGGCTTAACCACTGCGGCCGATTTGGCATGGGGCAAAGAATCTAAAACTTGGTCCCAATAAATCAGCTCTAAACGGCCGTCAACATGCTCGACCAAAGCGGAACGGCTTTCAACCCAATCGCCGTCATTGCAGTAAACCACACCCTCAATGGTGCGAATTTCTGCGCGGTGGATATGGCCACAAACCACACCTTGGTAGCCGCGTTTATGGGCTTCGTGCGCAACCGCATTTTCAAAGTCGGTCACAAAATTCAAGGCTTTTTTGACTTTGCTTTTTAAGTAAGCCGAGAGCGACCAATAGGGCAAGCCCATGTAGCGGCGAACACGGTTGAAATGCCTGTTCAAACGCAAGGCCAAGTCGTACAAGTTGTCACCCAGATACGCCAGCCACTTGGCGTATTTAACAACCGCATCGAAATAGTCGCCATGGACCAACCAAAAACGTCGGCCATCCAGCATGGTGTGTGAAGTCTCTTCCAATACTTCGATACCGCCAAAGTGTTGGTCGACGAAATCGCGGGCAAACTCGTCGTGGTTGCCTGGCACATAAACCACATGGCAGCCCTTGCGCACACGGCGCAAGATTTTTTGCACCACATCGTTATGGGCTTGGGGCCAATACCATTTGCGGCGCAATTGCCAACCATCGATGATGTCGCCCACCAAATACAAATAATCACTGGTGTGTGATTTGAGAAAGTCTAGGAGGGCGTCGGCTTGGCAGCCTGGGGTTCCCAGGTGCAGATCAGAAATAAATACAGCGCGATAGTGCATCAGTAATATTTGGGTTAGTTATGGGATGCCCCAAGGAACAACTCAACATTGAATATGCTAATAAAGTTTTGTGTCGGTTTGATGAATGTGTGGCCCGTTGATAATCTGGAGAATTCGGATTAACACCTTTTTATGCTTCACTACGAAACCATACCCGTCACGCCATTTCAACAAAACTGCTCGGTGGTCTGGGAAGACGAGGGCATGACCGCCGCCATCATCGACCCCGGCGGCGACCTTGACATGTTGCAAAGCGCTTGCACGCAGCTTGGCGTGAAGTTGGTTGCCATTTGGATCACACATGCGCACGTCGATCACGCAGGTGGTACGGCCGAGTTGGCCCAGCGTTTGAACCTGCCCATCATCGGGCCGCACCCAGCAGACCAATTTTGGATTGACGGTTTGCAAGAGGCCGCGGCGAACTATGGTTTTCCCCCGTCACGCGCCTTCACGCCCACACGCTGGCTAGCCGACGGCGACACCGTGAGCTTGGGCGCCCACAGCTTGCAAGTGCGCCACTGCCCAGGCCACACCCCAGGCCATGTGGTGTTTTATTCGCCAGAACTGAAACGCGCTTTTGTGGGTGATGTGCTGTTTGCCGGCAGCATAGGTCGCACCGATTTTCCGCATGGCAATCACCAAGATTTGATTGACAGCATCACCCAGCGCTTGTGGCCCATGGGCGACGACACGGTGTTCATTCCCGGTCACGGCCCTGAAAGCACATTTGGCCGCGAGCGGCGCAGCAACCCCTATGTGGGTGGGACTTGAGCTTAAGGTTTGCCAACTACTGTGATGTTGATTTTTTTGCGGTATTCCGGGCCGTAGGACTTGTGCATGCTGTCGCCAAACTGCAGAGTCAAGGTGTACTTGCCTGGTTGTAAAAATACTTCAGCCTCGGTTTGGCCTTTGCCGTAATGCTTGTGCTGGTTATCGTTAGGGATGACGACGTTTTTTTCAATGTCGACCGCATTGATAAACAAATGGTGATGGCCGGTGCCTGGTCGAGTGTCGCTGCTTGGAGCGACCTCTAAGCCAGTGACTTGGAACCTGGCCATGAAGGTGGGCTCAACCACAGCCCCATCAAGCGGCTCCAAAAAATCAACGCCTGCATGCGCCAGGCCCGCCATGCACACGCCACCCACCATCCACCACTTTGCTTGGCTGAACATAAACACTCCTTTGTATGAAAAGTCTCAACTTTTGACAGGACAGACCAACACCATCAACTCCAAATTTCTGGTGCCAGGCGCCGGGGTGCGCCACTCGATTTCTGCCGCTTGGCTTTGACTGATGATGTCTCCGCTGAGCAAGGGGCCCGCAAAAAACTCGCCGCCCAACACCCGAAACGTGCCCTTGCTGCAATCGAACTGTTTGCGCGAGCGGTTAGACAAAACACGGTTGAGTGGAAAACTGTAGTTAAGCATTTCCCAGACGGCGACTGTGTCGCCTTGCACATCGATGCTGGTGGGGTCGTAGTAAAACTCGGCTTTGCCGTTGTCTCCATAGAGCTTCCACTCTGCCTGCGCTGGGAATAGCCAAGCGCACACCACATACAGCAGCAGTGATTGAACGCAAACGCTGAGGGCAATAGGCTTATCAATATTCATAGCGCATTCACAAAGGCAATAAGCGCTTCACGCTCGTCTGCAGGCATTTTGCTGAAGGCATCTTTGGCCGGCTTAGCCTCGCCCCCATGCCAAAGAATGGCTTCTAAGACATTGCGGGCACGCCCATCATGTAATAAATGGGTGCTGCCATTGACCTGCGCTGACAAGCCTATGCCCCACAGCGGTGGGGTGCGCCAGTCGCGGGGGCCGGCCAAAAAATCGGGACGCCCATCGGCCAAGTCTTCCCCCATGTCGTGGAGCAACAAGTCGGTGAAGGCGCGGAATGTGGTGTTGGCGATGATGGGCAGCAAGGGGTAGTCGCCGGTACGCAGCTCGGGCACATGGCAGGCCGCACAGCCGGCTTGTTGAAACAATTGCTCGCCGAGCTTGACTTGGGGCAGTTCTAAATTTCGCGCTGGCGGGGGTGCCAAAGCGGCTTGCCAAAACTCCATTTGATCCCAGTTGTAGTCCAGCAATTCGGGGCGGTTGCCTGGTGGCATGGCAAGGCAAAGGGTTTGCACCGGCGGGCAGTTCTCTTCGATGTACAAAGAGGAGGTCACGCCCATGTCGCCCAAAAAGGCCGCCACAGTTTGTTGGCGAATGCTGGGCTGATTGGCCTTCCAACCAAAACGCCCCAGCACGGTTTTTTTCTGAATATCGTCGCGCACGTAATTCAATCGGCCATTCAAGCCTTGCGCTTTTTGAGCGGCCGCTATTTCCTTGAGCGTGCTCTCAGGTACCGCTTCCAAGTAACCCAGGCCAAAAATCACCTGCGTATTGCGCAGCGATGTCATGGTCTGCTCGCCCAGTGGCCCAAAGCTCAGGTTTTCCATTCGCAGTTGGGGGCGACGCATCGCGACAGAGGTGCCATCGGCCAGCGTCACGCTAGACGGTATCCAATCTATATACACATCAGCTTCGCCAGGCTTGAGGTTGTCTTTCAAACCCACATTGACACCAAACACCTGTATTTGTTCCCCGTAGTGGGGATGGGGATTGGGCTCTCCATGGGGACCTTGGCCCGGCACAGAAACCCGCAGCAATTGCTGAACAATGATGGCGTTGTCCACTGTACGCCCGCGCCCTGCTTGCACATGGCAGACCGAACAGGCATTGGCAATAAAGGTGGGCCCCAAGCCCCAATGACCGCCAAGCAAAGGGAAAACCACCCAAGGGACTTTGAACTCTTTTTCGCCTTCCCTGAACAAGCGCAGCTGCGCGTAGGTCAAGCCGGGCACCGGTTGTAAATAGACCTCGTTCAGTGGAATGGGCTTGGGCTCACTTCGAACAATTTGCGCCCACGACTGCCAAGACAGCAGGCAGGCTAAGCCTATGCCGCTGACATAAGCCAAGCCTTTAAGCCATGCCAAGACTGCACTCGCTTTTCAGCACTTTTGCTCCATGGCGCATGATTTGTATTGTGGGTCGGGTAAGACCACGCCCTCACAAGCCTCCTTGACATTGATCTTGGCGTTGCGACACGCCGTGCCCAATGCCACCATGGAGTCAGTTGCTGCATTCTTCATGTCGCAAAAATATTCTTGCTGTTTTTTGGCATCTTGACAGGTACCTACGCGGGTTTTCTTTTCCTCTTGTGCGCCAGCCAAACCGATCAGCAACAAACCAGCCGCTGCACCTGAAAGCCATTTGTTCAAATTCATAAAGTTTCTCCCATCATGGTATTTGTATAAGCAAGGTAAAAGGGCTTGCCAGCATTGCGCTGGCAAGCGCCTTTTCACCTCACAGGGCCTTTCAAGTCTCTTGTGGGAGACGGCCTTCTTTGGCGATATAGCCATAAGCAGCATTGCTGCGCTCTCCACCCATAGCCAAATACTCGGCCTTCATTTGCGCAATCATGTCGTGGTCGAAAGCTTTGGCCTCTGCCGCGATTTTTTGCGCATCCAAGCGGTAAAGCTTGGCTGAGTTTTCGCCAAAAATTTTGTTTTTGACTGCGCCCCGGCCATCGCCGAGCTTGGTTTTCCAGCCTTGTTTTTTCATCATGGCGTCTGGGATTTCCAAGCGACGCATGGCTTCAATCTGCCACTGTGGCGAGCCGTACCAGACAGAGTCTGTGCCCCATACCACCCGATCTGCGCCCATGAGGTTGACCAACTGGCCAATGAAGGCTGCACAAAACACGGGGTCGGTGACAGCGGTACTGGCAAAGCTCGATCCGATCTCTGCATAAACGTTGTTGACACCATATTTTTGAGGAATACGTGCCAAGTCTGTTGCCCACTGTATATAGCCATCCTTTTCAAACTGCGCCATTTCCATGTCGGGCTTGTCTGCCAACCAAGGCCGCAAAGCAGCATGGTAGATGACAAAGTTCATTTTGGGCCAGTCTTTGGCGGCTTTACCAACATCAGCAACGGTTGCGTTTTCCCAAGTACCGGCGAAAGCTTTTTCATAGTCGCGAGGCATCAGGCCTTTGTGGATACAAATGGTGTTGATGCCCGACTTGATGGCTTTTTCATAGAAGGGGTACATGAGCTTTTCGTCATCCAAGCGCCATGCGTATTTGGAGGGTCCAAATGGGTCGCCAATGGTGTAAGACTTCCATGACACAGGCTTGAGCTCTGTGATCGCACGGTCAACCTCGTCCATCCAATTGGGGTACTTGGGTGTGATGATGGAGTGACCCAACATGCGCACACTGCCGGCCATTTTGTTCACCGAACGGCATGCGTTTTGGATGGCGTCATTGGAGAGCAGCCACCAATTGGGGTCATCAAAAGGCGCGCCCGACAAGAGCGCAATGGTGGTGTCGCTGTCGAGAAAAATTTCTTTCAGGTAGTTGTCCATCTTGTAGCGCGACAAGTTGGTGGGTACGCTACCTAAATTGGGATTGACATTGGCACCTTCGGCCCACTTGGTTAAACCCAACAGCCCTTCTTCTTTGAAGTCGTCGCGGATAAAGTGGGTTTGGTCATCAAAAATGAACTGCCCTTTGTATTTGGCTTTGCGGTCGCCTGCGGCATCGGGGTGCTTGACCTCGGCGGCGTTGACTTCAAACACATCGCCATAGACCATGTTCATCGCAGTGAAGGCTGCCGCCATGCCTGAGGAAGAGGCCAAGAATTTACGCCGTGTGGTGTTGTGGCGTTTAGCTTCCTTGTCAGCCATTTCTTTAATGAGGAACTCGACTTGCTTTTGCTTGGCGGTTTGCGGCAAAGGGTTGTACTCGCCGTTGGACACCACTTGGGTTGGAATGGGCGAGCGAAACGCCGCCTCGTCTGCTGGCAAGCATTCATCAAACTCACGCTCGGTCATAGAAACGCCAAAGGGGCGTTGTTTGTCAGTCATAACAGTCTCCTGGTTGTGTTTGAAAACGGGCGACCTCCCCGACACGAATGGTCAGAGCCCGTTTTTATTTAGCAATCGACATGCCGGCTGGCATAGGTGTATTCACGAAGTAATAAATCGCTTGAAATACGAATATGGGCGGTTAATCCCACTGGTTTCATCAATTTGCTGGTTTTGCCATGTGCATTTGTCACAGCCCGAGTGACAAGTGTCACTGTGGGTGTATCAATCGCTCTAAGAGTTTTTGGGATGTTCGATATCCAAACGCTTCATGCGCCGGTAAAGCGTCATGCGCGACAAACCTAAATCGGTGGCAGTGAGCGACACATTCCACGCCCGACGCTTGAGGGCCGTCAGCAAATCCATGCGCTCTGGGCTTGTGATGGCGCCTTGCGAGGCGGTGAAAGAAGACAAATGGCTGGGCGCAAGATTGAGCTTCGGGCTGCTGCGCAAATAGTCGGGCAAGTCTGCGACTTGAATGACCGCGCCTTGCGCCACGGAACAAGCGTATTCAATGACAGTGCGCAGCTCACGCAAGTTGCCTGGCCATGAATGTTGCTTCAACAGCTCAAGTGTTTGGGCACCTAAGCTGGGTTTGTCTCCTGCGTCCTGAGGCCATGCATAAAGCCCAAACAAGTGCTGAATCACCCAGGCCAAGTCGTGTCGCTCGCGCAAGGGTGGAAGTTGCAAGCGCGCGCCAGCCAAGCGGTAAAAAAGATCTTCCCTGAAACTGCCTTCACCCACCATGAGGGAAAGGTCTCGGTGGCTGGCCGAGATCAACCGGATATTGACTTTGATGGGCTGTTTGGCGCCCACGGGCAAGACCTCTTGCTCGGAAAACACCCGCAGCAGCCTGACCTGCACCGACAAAGGCATGTCTCCGATTTCATCCAAAAACAAGCTGCCTTGATCGGCCTGTTGAATCAGCCCCACCTTGCCTTTACCCAGCGCACCGGTGAAGCTGCCTGGGGCATAGCCAAACAACTCGCTCTCTATCAAGCCCTCGGGCAAAGCAGCGCAATTAACCGCCACAAAGGGCTTGAGTCGGCGCGGGCTGGATTGGTGTATGGCTTTGGCGAAAAACTCTTTGCC
>CANLWQ010000007.1 GCA_947494405.1 Comamonadaceae bacterium
AGCCAATCACTGGAATAAAGTCGGGAATAAGGTCTATGGGGCTAAGGGCGTAGGCAACAGCCAATGCGCTGATGATCTTGACCATCACGGGTGTGAGGGGATGTCTGTAAGCAAACCAGAGCATCACCGCATCTTGCTTGGCTTGTTTAGCCCACTGTTGAAGTGAAATTCGTAACGACATAAATTTTGACTGTTTTACTTTTTACAATCATATAGGGCTAAGTTTTGTATTCTTTCCAAATGCCACCTAACCTCCATAAACACAAATGAATGACTTCTACAAATACCAACATTGGATTGATTTGCAATGGCAGTCACTCAGCGGGCCGTCCAAGTTTTTGGTTGGCTATGGCTTGCTGATGTTTGTCGCACTCCTATTGACTTATGTATGGTCTTTAAGTGATCAACGAGTGTTTCGTGACGTAGGTATCTGGGTGAAACCCATGAAGTTCATGGCTTCAACTGCTTTGTTCGCGTTAACCACTGTTTGGGTCATTAAAGTGGCGCATTCAAGTATTGATCAAACAGAAGCTTTTGCTTGGATCGCTGCATTGCTGGTAGCAACCTCATTATTTGAAGTTGTCTACATCAGCTACCAAGCTTCTCAAGCCTCAGCATCGCATTACAACGTAGGTGACCCATTCCATGCCTTTATGTTTGGCTTGATGGGGCTTTTTGCTGTGGGTTTGACCGCGACACAAGCTTGGCTGGCGTGGGAGATTTGGAACGAACAAAAACAAGCAGACCTGCCAGTTGAAACATGGGGCGTGATGATTGGGTTGGTGCTTACCTTTGTACTTTCAACTGTCAGCGGTTTCATGCTGGGCGGTAATCAGCCACCTGCGGGACAAGGCTTACCTTTTGTGGGCTGGCATCTTCAAAAAGATATTCGCCCCGCACATTTTTTAGCCGTTCATGCGCAACAGTTGATACCGTTATGGGGGCTTGTTGCTGCTAAGTTCATGGAGTCTTTTTCTACCACTGCATTTATAGTGGGTTCATTCTTGTACGTATTGCTATGGGCGACGTCAACATGGTTGAGTTTGTGAAATACTCATACCTCTCATAGATGGAGTTGCTCATGAAGTCATTGCGTGATTATTTATTTTTGCTGATGCTTGCATCTGTCAATTCAAGCGTCTATGCCAAATGGGAAAAAGTATCTGAAGCCAATGCTGCAGATCCCGAGATGTATATTGAAATGGAATCCGTCAAGCAGGCTGGACCTATGTCTATTTACCGCCAAGTGAAGGTTTTAAGCCAAGGACCTTCACTGAACCTCAACCGAATGGGCTCTAAGGTTGAGCTTTATGAATATGACTGCATGAACAGCAAGCTGCGTATATTGCAGGTGGCTGGATACAGCCAAGTTTGGGCAACTGGTGAAGAAGTCAATGCGCCGCCTTTAAATCCTGAGGTGAGGGAATGGCAAGACCTGCCTAAAAGCCAGTTAGGGCTGCCAACCTTCAATATGCTGTGCCCCAGCGGTAAAGATGATTGAGTAAAAAAAAGACCTGGCATCAACTGCCAGGCCTCTTAAAGATTTAATTTTATTTGGCGGGTTTGAGTGCCAAGATCAATTCCGCCATGATTTTGGCATTAGCGTCAGAGACTTGGGGTTGAGGCGGCATATAGTCTTCGCCCCATACGCCGGTGCCACCTGCCTTGATTTTGGCAGCCAGCTTGGACACAGCCGCGGCATCACCAACATATTTGGCTGGGATTTCGTCGAACTGAGGTCCGTATTTGCGTTTATCAATCTGATGGCAGGCGAGGCAGTTGTTGGTCAGCATGAGTTTTGTCAGCTGTTCATTTTCCGCATAAACAGGTTTGGCACAAAACAATAACCCGGCAAACACAGACATGCCGAAAAAACGCAAGGCAAAAGAAGAATCAGGAGAAGTGGATAAGTTGTTCATGATCACAATTTGAGAAGAACCCTGTGCTGACAAGTCAAACAACAAGGACACACGAGAAACCTAAAAGAAAAAACGCGCTGCACGAATGCAGCGCGTTCAAGAGGCGTTAAGCCAGAGACATTACTCGGGTGTTACGCGGAAGATAGCGCCACGACCTTCATCACCCACATACAAAACACCTTCAGCTGAGTGCAAGTGACGCACACGGTTTGCGTAGTCAGGGTATGAGAATTCAACTTTCTTGGCAGACATACCGTCTTTGGCCACGTCAAGAATGTCGATACGGTTGCCAACGGGTGTACCGTGGATACCAATACCTGCATAGCCAACGGCCAAGCGACCTTCAAAGTCTTTCCACTGTTTGCCAACCAGCCAAGCGCTACCGCACATGCCTTGTGACAAGCCGTTGTTGTTAAACGCTGGCTTCATAGCATTGGGGTAAGTTTTCAAGTCGGTCATGGGCATGAATGCAGCACGCTCTTTCTGGGGCATAGCACCCATTTGGTTGGGAGAGTAACCGCAGTAGCCATCTGGACATGCAGGACGACCGTTCACATTGTCACGTGGATCCCAGCCACCATTGCCGCCATTGACGAGCTTGGTGACTTCATCGCTGTGCCAAGGTCCATTTTCCGAAATGTAAACATCGTTACCACGGAAAGTGATACCTTGGGGATTACGATGGCCATAAGTGAAGATACGCTGGTCAAAACCTGCGGGTGGCTTGTTGCCTGCAGCACCTTTGCCGTCACGGTCAACACGCAAGACTTTGCCGATCAGCTTGGTGCCGTCTTGTGGGCCAGGGCCGTTGTGGTTGTCGCCAATAGTCACGTACAAGAAACCATCAGGTCCGAATGCCAAAGCGCCACCGTTGTGCGCACCAGGGCCGCCAAAGGGGTGGTTGGATTTCTTGGGCTTGTAACCCATGTCGTTGATGATTTCCGTGATGTCGGAAACGCTCTTCATGTCGGCGCTGACTTTCATGCGCATCAAAATGTTGGCATAGCCACCGAACGCACGGTTGTCACCCTTGGATGTGGAGCGCAGGTAAACAAAACGGTTTTTGTCGAACTCAGGGTCAACCGCGACACCTAAGACGCCGGCTTGACCGTCGCAAAACAGGTCATTTTTAACAGCTGAAAAGCCAGTTGAACCGCCGATACCCAACAACTTGTTAATGCTTCCTGAAGCGGTGCGAACAGACAATCCAGCGCATTTTTCGGTGAAGAAAAATGTGCCGTCTTTCATCGCAGCCATACCCCATGGGTCTTTGGCTTCGATAAATTGCTCTACCTTGACAGTGACAGCCAAGGCGCTTTGTGCACCCATCAGACCGGTAGCGGCGATGCCAGCTGCGATCATTCCTGTTTTAAATGTTGTACCAAATTTCATACGAACTCCGAGTTGTGAAAAAAAGAGCACTCAACCAAAGAATGAACTGAAGTTAAGTAACTACGCAAATGAAATCCAAATGAGCAAAGTAAAAAATAGAAAATTACCTTGCTTAATTGGGTTTTCAAATTCATTATTTGTCTGTTGATTTTTAAACCCCCTAGGTAAAAACGCTAGTAAGGTTGATTTTGTGAAAAATTCCTAAATCATCGAATGTTCCACAGGCAAGGTGGGCATGATGATGCCGTTACGAAGAGCAAAGTGCACAAGTTGTGCAGGGGTTTGAAGTTGCAATTTAATGCGGATCTGTGTTTGGTAGTTGTTGATGGTTTTTTCTGAAAGATTCATTTCTTGTGCAATCTCAGCTATGGACAAACCTTTTGCCAGCATTTTGAAAGTTTCAAATTCTGAGGCGGTCAATTTTTCTAATTGCAATTGATCCAAATTCTTGGGTTCATCATTTCTGAGGCTTTGCAGGTTGTCACTCAGGAAGACGCTGTTTTCTTTCACGGCCAAAATTGCGTCTAGGATATTTTGCGGGTCGGCAGACTTGCTGACAAAACCTTTGGCACCCAACTTGATAGCCAAATTGATGATGTGCATTGAATCATGCATGCTGCACATGATGATCTTCAGATCGGGCTTTCTGGTCAGGGCGTTTTCTATGAATCGCAAGCCCGAAATACCTGGCATAGAAAAGTCTGTGATGACAATGTCTAAATCTATTTTTTTCAGCAATTCGTAGGCTTCTTGCCCTGAATTGGCTTGGGCAACAACTTCCAACTCTTCATTGGAATTGATCAAACGTACATAGCCTTCACGCACGATGGCATGGTCGTCAACCAACATGATTTTGATCATTGCAATTCTTTACTGTCGAGGATGTTGGTCATTACTTATAAAGGCAGTTTGTAACGCAAACTAAAATGTCTTGTCGTTGAAAGGGCTAATTACCTTAGTTAATTAATTGGACTTCGCTAATATCTGTGAATAGTTAAAATTCAAAAACTTTTAGGAAACACATGCGTCATTTATTTATTGTCATTTCATTATTGTCTTTAACTGCTTGCAGCACGGTCTTGGCTGTGGCTGATACGGTGGGAACGGTTGCGGTTTATGGCGCTAAAACCATCGTCAACACTGTTGACGCCATCACTCCAGATTTGGTAAACAAAAAGAAAGACTAAGACCATAAGCAGTCATGCAACGGTCTTCACTCCCGCGGCTATGATTGAATATGCGTAACTTACTCATTGATGGTCATCAAATATCCGAATCCGGTGAGCTGATCAGCAGCCTACCTTCCAAGGGATACCACTGGTTAAGTTTCACCAGGCGAGAGTTTGAGGTTGAGCTCGTTCATATTCAGCAGATGCTGGCCAAAATCTATAACTTTGAAGTGCTCGAATTGCACTTGAATGATTTATTGAACAACCAGCTGCCATCCCATTACGACTACACCTCTGAATACGATGTCCTCATTTTCCGAAGACTGGCCAGGGGTCGTTCAGAATCAGACCCCTCAAACCCCGGCCAAATTCTTCACTCCGCCAGTACCCGTGGTGGCCCGGCCATTCTTAGGCGAATAGACACCAGCCCTATTGGATTTCTTGTCATTGACAGGTTAATCATCACCGTTCACCCAGCGGATTGCGCTGTCAGAGATGTGTTTGCCAATAAATTACTCAGCACGGCAAACTCTGCCAACGGTGCACTTTCTTCTGGGCGTTTACCCACCAATCCAAGCGATTTGATGTTGCGGGTTGTAGGTGTGGTGGTGGACGGCTATTTGGATTTGCGCAAAGAGCTCACCCGACAACTCGACCATTGGCAAAGTGAATTAATTAACCCCAACGCAAGATTCAATAACTGGAGTGCCTTATTGGACTCTAGGCTGACACTTCACTATTTAGAAGAGGTTTGCGAAGATCAGCGAGCAGCGATGCAAGATTGGATTGAAGCTTTGGACGCTTGGTTAGAAACAGACTCGCTTTCTAACAAAGAGCTTGAATTGATCAAGGTTCGAAGCCGCAATGTTTTGGAGCATATTGAAAGAGTCGCGCATCATGTTGGTCGGCTTGAGCAAAGCGCCGAAACTGCAGTTCAAATGCATTTCAATATACAAACCAATCGCAATAATGATGTGATGAAAACACTTACCGCTTTAACCGCTATTTTCTTGCCGTTAAATCTGGTGACAGGTTTTTTTGGAATGAACTTTGAAAATTTTCCGTTTCTCAAGCATGAAGAAGGATTGCTGCTGACCGAGGTATTTATGATCTTATTGGCCATAGCCTTGGGAGGCTATTTTTGGTTAAATCGATATCTAACTGTTTCTAAAACAAAATCTGATACATAACTATTTATTAACTAATCGAATCCCCACCTATGTTTTCTACATCATCCTTCAGAGGGATTAAAATTTTAAAAGTTGAAAAGTAAACTAATCTTTGGATTTTGGAGAAAATCATCAAACATTACATCAGCGCCACGTTATTTGTATTGTCATCCTCTGTGGCTTGGGGCCAAGATTTGAGTTCATGCACTTTGAAAAAAGTGGCTGACGATATGAATTACTGTAAGGCCTCTTTTGCAGGCAGTGCCACCTTTTGCGACATGATTAAAAATGGTGAAAAAAAGCGAGAGTGTTATTTCATGGTCGTCAAAATACAGCGACACAATGCCTATCAAATCAAAAAGCAAGAGCCTAAAGTTGAAGAAGAAAAGTAATTTTTCAGCTCAGTTGGCAGGTTTTACGCTGGCTTGAAGTTCCTGGACATCACAAGACGCCATCGCATTTTTTTGGTTTTTCAAGCTTAAGGCCACATAAGGTTCATCGGGGTAACTGCTGGCCACAATCAAATGACCGTTGCTGTAATCGCTCCAATGTTCTCCATGGGTAGTAACCCAGGATCGGTTGAAAGGCAAAGAGTGTGTTTCATTTTTAAATTCAATCACTACCACTTGCCCTTTGAAATGCACATCAAACTTGAAGCCTAAAAAATGGTTGCTGCAGGTGAGTGGAGTTGAAACAATTTGTGCAGAAGCAAACACGCATTGAAAACAGAAAAGTGACAAGGCAAGAGTTTTCATATGCGACGCATAATATCTGATACAAAAGTTTGGCTAAACCTTCAAAGAGAACACATGACACGATCTATCCTGAGTACTGCACAGATTCATCCTGCTATTCATCCAAAAATCGGCGGCCTGCATCAAGACATTGTTGATGAAGTGCAGTCTGCCATTCGAGCGCATCGCGTGGTGGTGGTCGGTATGACTCAAAACCCAGTCGTTAAATCTGTACGCAAGCAACTGTCTCAGGCTGGCATTGACTATTTTTATTTGGAATATGGCAGTTATTTCAGCCAATGGCATCGCCGTTTGGCTTTAAAAATGTGGACGGGTTGGCCCACCTTTCCCATGGTTTTCTTAGATGGTGTTTTGTTGGGCGGGGGCCAAGATGTCAAGGCACTGATCGCCTCGGGTGAGCTTAAGGAACAGTAGTCATCCATTTAACAATGGAGTCCACCATGGGTGCAACCGCTTGGGGGTCGCGAATGTCGCCTGCCAATACATGCTGGCCATCACTCTTGCTGTAAGACACCAACTCAAGCTTCTTGTTTTCAGAGCCAACACGCTCGAACAGTTTTTGGGTTTCCAGTGGATCCACTGTGAGGTCGTCGGCACTGTATAAAACCATCAACGGTGTTTTAAAGTTCACCACATCACTCTCACGAACCTTCTTGACCAAAGCCATCATTGGAAATAAAGCCGTTGTGGGATAACTTTTTGTCCACGCGGCATTTTCCTTTTCGTTATCAGATGGAAAGCTCAACTCAGGACCAGTGATGGCGATGGCCAATTGTTTGCCCCAAGGACCGTTGATGATTTCAGAGCGCTTGTCTTTCAGACCAAAGTTGGGCGAAATAAACACATAGGCATTCACGTCTTTGGCGAACTCCGAAGTCGCCAGCCAAGTTGAAAGAGTTGAGCCTGTGGAGCAACTGATGACCAGAACTTTATCGCCCAGTGTTTGGCCAATGCGAACGGCTTCAACCGTGTCGGCAAGCCAATCTTGCGGGGAAACTTGCCCTAAAGCCGCGCCAGGCAAGCCGTGGCCGCTTAAGCGGGTATAAAAAAGATTCGCACCCAATTGTTTGGCCACCAAATCGGCAACCGGCGCAGTCTCCATTTTGCTGGCCGAAAAACCGTGAACATAGACCACCGCCCAAGGGGTTTTTTGCTGTTCTGGGTTGGCCCACACAATGCCTTTGGCAGTGCCTGGCTTCATGCCAGTGAACTTTGATTCCGAATCTGCAATCCAAGCATCGAGCGCATTCAATTGCTGGATGGGCATGGCCCGCGCCGTAGGCGTGTCGCTGCCAAAATCGTTGCGAGGACCCGCAAAGAAAATCGCCACGGCAAGAATCACTACGCCAAACAAAGACTTAAGCGCCAGCATCAGCCAGCTTCGCGATGAACGGGTTGCAGAAGAGGTGTTGCTAGGGGTGTCCATGGTGTTTCCTTGAAGATTATTGATTTTTAAAAACAGCTTTGCGCTTGTTCACAAATGCGTCCATGCCTTCTTTTTGGTCTTCGGTGGCGAACAGTGCATGGAACATACGTCGCTCGAACATGATGCCATCGGACAGGCTGCTTTCAAATGCACGGTTGACAGATTCCTTGGCTGACATGACTGCGATTTGGGAGTAGTCGCAAATGGACAGGGCTGCCGCAAAGGCTTCATCCATCAATTTATCCAGAGGCACCACCCGACTCACCAGACCTGCACGCTCGGCTTCATCCGCATTCATCATTCGACCGGTTAAGGCCAAGTCCATGGCTTTGGCTTTACCAATGGCGCGTGGCAAGCGCTGTGTGCCTCCTGCACCAGGGATGATGCCCAACTTGATCTCGGGTTGTCCAAAACGCGCGTTGTCTGCTGCAATGATGAAGTCACACATCATGGCGACTTCGCATCCGCCGCCCAGCGCAAAACCTGCAACGGCTGCGATGACGGGCTTGCGAATGCTGCGCAGGGTTTCCCAATCGCGGGTGATGTATTCGGTTTTGTAAACATCGGCATAGGTAAAAGTTGCCATGGCACCAATATCTGCGCCTGCCGCAAACGCTTTTTCATTGCCCGTCAAAACCATGCAGCCAATCAGTGGATCTGCATCGAAAGCTTTAAGGGCTGAGCCCAATTCAATCATGAGCTCTGCGTTCAAAGCGTTCAGTTGCTTGGGTCTATTCAGGGTGATGACCCCCACTTTTTCTGCGTGGGTGTGCACTTCAATTAATTGATAGCTCATTGCTGTCTTTCTGTCTGGTATTTGAAACTAACTATAACCATGCTTGATGAATAACGCCGAGATGATAAATTACCCCATAAGGAGACAAACATGACCGAAAAAACAGTGAGCTATGAAGAACGCGGACCAGTGGCTTGGCTGACGCTTAACCGGCCACAAGCGCTCAACAGCTTCACCCGCGAAATGCACCAGCACTTATGGGACGCCTTCGATCAAGCCGAAGCCAATCCGCTGATTCGGGCCATGGTCATCACCGGCGCTGGGCGAGGGTTTTGTGCGGGTGCTGATTTATCGGAATTTGATTTTGCTGAAGGTCCTCAACTGATAGAGCGCGCAGACCCCGGCCCTGTGATTGACCAAGCTTTCAACCCAACCACACGAAGACTTCAGCAGTTGCGCATGCCCACGGTGGCAGCGGTTAACGGTGTGGCCGCGGGTGCGGGCGCCTCGTTTGTGATGGCTTGCGATATTGCCATTGCCTCGCCCCAAGCATCATTCATCCAAGCCTTTAGCAAAATTGGTTTGATTCCGGACGCTGGCAGCAGTTGGTTTTTGGTTGAGCGCTTAGGTTTGGCACGCGCCATGGTCTTGGCCATGACGGGCGATAAATTGATGGCGCAACAAGCCAAAGAGTGGGGCTTGATCTGGGATGTTTCAGAAGATGTGAATGAAGCCGCTTTGCAAATGGCCCAGCGTTTAGCAGCGATGCCAACCCAAGCGTTGATTGCTACCCGCAAGTTGCTAAGAGAAGCAGGGCAAAGAAGTCTTGATCAACAACTTGATACAGAACGCGACACGCAGTCAGCGTTGGGCAGAACGCACGACTACATAGAAGGCGTGAGCGCGTTTTTACAAAAGCGTCCCCCCCAATTCACGGGGCATTAAAGATGTCTACGCTGACAGATGCAGACTTGCTTGCCCAAAGGGTGGGAGAAGCCATGTTTTCTGCTGATGTGGCCTCCCAGCAAACCATGGGCATGCAGCTGGTTTTTTGCAAACCCGGACAAGCGCAAATGACCATGAAAGTAACCCTTGCGCATTTGAATGGCCACCAGATTTGTCATGGCGGCTTTATTTTTACTTTGGCGGATTCCACTTTTGCTTTTGCTTGCAACAGCCACAACAAAGTAGCGCTTGCTGCCTCAGCTTCCATAGATTTTTTAAAACCAGCCCAGTTACACGATGTATTGACATGTGATGGGCAAGAGAGGGTGCTCAGCGGTCGACATGGTATTTACGACATGACGGTTCGTAACCAACACCATGAAGTGATTGCTTTGTTCCGGGGCAAAAGTGCTCAAATTCAAGGAACGGTGGTGTCAGCATGAAAGAGGCCTTTCTTCCCCTGGAACCTATCGAAAAAGCCAGCGTAGACGAGCTGCGCAGTTTGCAATTGAAGCGTTTGAAAAAAACCCTGCAGCATGCGTATGCCAACTCCGCGGTCTACCGCGAAAAATTTGATTCAGTGGGTGTTCATCCAGATGACTGTAAACAGTTGTCCGATTTGGCTTTATTTCCCTTCACCACCAAATCGGATTTGCGTGAGAGTTACCCGTTTGGCATGTTTGCGGTTCCTCAGCATCAGCTTGTGCGTATCCACGCTTCCAGTGGCACCACAGGCAAGCCCACGGTGGTGGGCTACACCGCGAATGACATAGCCATGTGGGCGGGATGCGTTGCTCGCAGCATCAGGGCTGCTGGCGCCAAGCCTGGCGACAAGGTTCACATCAGCTATGGCTATGGCTTATTCACCGGCGGCTTGGGCGCGCACTACGGTGCAGAGCATTTGGGCTTGACCGTGATTCCTTTTGGTGGTGGACAAACCGAGCGTCAAGTACAACTGCTGCAAGATTTTTCACCCGACATCATCATGGTGACACCCAGTTATATGTTGGCCTTGGCGGATGAGTTTGATCGCCAAGGTTTGGATCCCCGCAACAGCAGTTTGCGCATAGGCATTTTTGGCGCTGAACCTTGGACCAACGATATGCGTTTGGCGATTGAAAAACGCATGGGCATAGATGCAGTCGATATTTATGGTTTGTCTGAGGTGATTGGCCCCGGCGTGGCCAGTGAATATGCGCAAACCAAAGACGGGCCTACTGTTTGGGAAGATCACTTTTACCCAGAAATCATCGATCCCGAAACCGGTGAAGTACTGCCCGACGGTGAACTGGGCGAGCTGGTGTTCACAAGCCTGAGCAAAGAGGCTTTACCCATCATCAGGTACCGCACCAGAGACTTAACCCGCTTGCTTCCAGGTGCTGCTCGCGCCATGCGTCGCATGGAAAAGGTCACAGGCAGAAGCGACGACATGATGATTGTCCGGGGGGTGAATGTTTTCCCTAGCCAAATTGAAGAACTGATCTTGAAGCAATCCGCCTTGAGCGCGCACTACCAGTGTCTTCTTCGCAAAGAGGGGTCACTGGACACCTTGACGGTCAAGGTCGAGATGCGAACAGGTTTATCTGCAAATTCCACCGAGGCGCAAACGGCTGCTGCCAAACTAGAGCAGGACGCCAAAGCGTATATAGGTACCAGTTTGAAAGTAGAGCTGTGCAACGAGGGCGAGGTGGAGCGAAGCATGGGCAAAGCCAAAAGAGTGATAGACCTGCGTTAAAGCAACTAGGCTTGGCTTTAGGTTTTATCGCTGAGCCAACTGCCCACCTTCACAGGATCATGAATACCTAAGCGCCACAAGGGGCTGGGGTCTTGGTTGGGCAGGCTCAGTGGCAGTCGAAGCAGTTGCCCGTCTCGTGCGACCCATGCTGTGCATTGCGTATTTTTTCCAAGCAATAGGGGGAGTTGATCCAAACGTTGAATGCGCCAAGATTGCAAAGCTTTACCTCTGCCTGTTTCAACGCCCAGCCACTCGTCACCAGCAGACATGCCCGCAAGCTCTGCAGCGCTGCCGCGTAAAACTGTTTGTATATGCACGCTGTGGTCTTCGCGGACTCTTAGCCCCAGTTGTTGGGCCAGCGTTGAAGCCTCATATTCAACACTCACACCTTGCTTTTGCAAAATTTCCAAAAGGGGTAATTCTTCTACAGCGTGAACCCAAGCATGAATTTTGCTGCGCCATGATTGCTTGCTGACATTTTGCAGCGCTTGCAGCACATCATCTTGAGATATGGGGCCACCTTCGCTTTGATGCCAAAGCTCGCGCATCACTGCGTCTAAGCTGTGTCCCATTTGTCGCAAGGAAAGGTCTAGACACAGTGCAATCAAAGAACCCTTGGTGTAATAACTCACGGTGATGTTGGGCGTATTGCTGTCAGGACGGTAGTATTTGGTCCACGCCTCAAAGCTTGAAGCGGCTGCGCTGTGGGCATGCCGTCCCGGTGTTTGCAGGTATTGATGTATGGATTTATTGAGCAACTTCAAATAGTAGGCAGGTGAAATTAATTCAGCGCGGCACAACATCAAGTTGTCGTAATAGTCTGTAAAGCCTTCAAAAAACCAAAGCATATCGGTGTACTGCTCGCTTTGGTAGTTATAGCTTTCATAATTCCCCGGTCGCATACGTTTGACATTCCACGCATGAAAATACTCGTGGCTGATGAGCCCTAACAGGCCAATGTAATCATCGCTGCGGGCTTTATCAGACAGTTTGGGCAAATCTTTTCTTCTGCACAGCAAAGCCGTGCTGTTTTGATGCTCCAAGCCACCATAGCCATCAGAAACAGCATTCAACAAGAAAACAAAATGATTGAATGGCGGCGGTTTTCCTTGGTGCCAGAAATTCACAATGGTGTGAGCTATTTTTTCAGCATCCTTTTGAAGCTGGGGCGAATCAAAAGAGGGCGCAGCCCCAGTCACCACCATCTGATGGTTTGACTTTAAAACAGAAAATTTGCTGCTTACAAAAGCGGACATCTCCACAGGACTGTCGGCGAGTTCGTCATAGTTTTGTGCATGGTAAATGCCAAAACCAGCTTCATTGATACGTACGGCTTTAAGTGCAGTGGCTACCCGCCAGCTGTCGGTGTTCTCGGGTGTGATCAGTTCTAAGCTCAGACTGTTTTGGCTTTGACCCAAAGCTTGTACAAACATGCTGGTGCCATTGAAAAAACCTCTGTTGGCATCCAGCCAAGCGGTGCGTACAGAGTTATCGTGGGCGTAGACCTTGTATTGCAGTTGCAAAGCTTGGTTGGCTTTGCAGTTGGTTTGCCAAGTGCATTTATCAAGCTGTTGAATCTTGAGCGTTTGGCCCAACTGCGTGGCCTGCAGTTCGCTGAGTTGTTTAGAAAACTCTCTGACCAAATAACTGCCAGGAATCCAAACAGGGAGTTGAAATTGTTGCTTTGCGCGGGGATTTAAAACATGAAGGGTGACACTCCATGTATGTGCATTTGCATTTTCAACCTTGACTTGGTAGTGAATGTCTTTTTTGTGAGGGCCTTTGGCGGACATACAGCGTGAAGTTCAAGGTTTAGCTGTTGACAGCAGTTTTTCAATTTGGGCCATGTCCACAGCCCCGGTGACACGTGTGCCATCAGCAAAAAAAGTGGTGGGGGTGCCGGTAATTTTTTGCTTTTGACCGAACTCCACATTTCGTTTGACCGCAGCGGTGTCGCAACCCGCTGAGGCGGGAATTTGGTCGCGCAGCATATAGTCTTGCCAAGCTTTGGCTTGGTCTTTGGCGCACCAAATGGCTTTTGATTTTTCTAGGGAATCTTTACCCAATATGGGGTAGACAAAAAGATACACCGTCACGTTATCTATGCTTTGCAAGTCGCGTTCAAACCGCTTGCAATAGCCGCAATTGGGGTCTTCGAACATGGCCATCTTGCGCTCACCTTTGCCACGCACCATCACGATGGCATCTTTGAAGGGCAAGGACTTGAAGTCCACGGTCAATAATTTTTGAATACGCTCTTCGGTTAAGTCACGCTGTGTTTTGGTATCAATCAAATGCCCCTGAATCAGAAAGTTTCCCCCTGCATCGGTGTAATAGATTTCCGAGCCTTCAACCCTCAATTCAAACAGCCCCGCCATGGGGGTGCGCTTGACTTCATCAATAGGACGAATTTGCGGCATACGCTCTTTGAGGGTTTTGCGTATCAAGGCTTCTTCTCCCTGAGCCCACGCACTGGTGATCGAAAGACTGGATAAAAGCAGGGCGATAAACAATTGAAGATAACGCATGGTGACCTTGGTTAAAAAGAGGGATGGATGGCTTGTTGAACAGTCCATTGCTTGAGATGCGAGAGTTGGTCAAAACTGCTTAAGCCCCAATTACGCAATGATTGCGCAACCGTGCTTGGGTGTGAAAACATGCGTTGTATGCCGTCGCATGCCAGCAAAGTGGGCATCAAACCCGCTTTGCGTTCTCGTTCATAGCGACGCAGTAAAAATTTGTCACCCACGCCACGCCAGTACTCTTTACCTTCACGCTGCGAAAGTATGTGGGCCAGGGCTGCGACATCGGCCAAACCCAAGTTCAAGCCCATACCTGCCAGTGGATGCACGCTGTGAGCCGCATCGCCCGCGAGTACCCAACTGTGGGCATTGGCAAAAGTGCCACTCCACTGCGTGGCTTGGGCTGTTTGTAAAGGCCATGTGCTTTTGGCGCTGCAAACTTGTAGATTTCCTAGGGTGTTTCGACTGGCTTTGGTCAAGGCCAAAGAGAGCTCTGCATCTGAAGCGGCACAAAGCGTCTGTGCCCTTGAACTGGGCAAAGACCACACCACCGCGGCTTCTTGTCCTTGTGCGCCACCCAAGGGCAGCAAAGCCAAAATATCGAGTCCGTCTGGCGCTTGGGCAAACCACTGCAATGCTTGTTGCTGATGTGGGGTGTCTAAGCGCACGCGGGTGGCCAAGGCGTGTTGAGGGTAGGGCATGGATTGAAAGTCAATACCAAGCTCTTGCCGCGTCGAACTGTTTTTGCCCTCGCACACCACGGTCAAAAGTGCTTGAACTGGGGCGCTGTGCCGCTCTATGCTGGGTTGGAAGTCAACGGCTTGGTGAAGTAATTTTTCCAAGGCTTGAACATCCACAATATGGTTGAGCGCTTGGCCCTGGGGTGAATCAAAGCTGATGACACCTCCTTGGTCGCCCCATATGCGCATGCTTTGCACGGGTGTTGCGAACTCAGGACTTGGCCAACAACGTAAATCCGTCAATACATTTTGAGAAACTTGATTCAGCGCAAAAGCCCGCATGTCTTGAGCGCTTGAAGGCGTGCCTACCAAGGCCACCCGCAAACGTTGCCGCGCCAACAAAAGGGCCAAGGTGCTGCCCACCATACCGCTGCCACGAATGCAAACATCGTAAGTTGTCGTCATGCGGTCATTGTAGAAGTTGGCTGCACGTAGAATTTGCAACTTATGGCGAAACCCCTTCCCTTTGGTATAGATTGAAAGATTCTCATGAGTTTGAAATGTGGCATTGTTGGTTTGCCCAATGTAGGCAAATCCACCCTGTTCAACGCCCTCACCAAAGCGGGCATTGCGGCTGAGAACTACCCCTTTTGCACCATAGAGCCCAATGTGGGCGTGGTTGAAGTGCCTGACAACCGTTTGCAGCAACTTGCGCAAATCATCACACCCGAGCGTATAGTGCCAGCCATCGTCGAGTTTGTCGACATCGCGGGACTGGTGGCAGGTGCCAGCACAGGCGAAGGCTTGGGCAATAAGTTTTTGTCACACATTCGCGAAACAGACGCCATCGTCAATGTGGTGCGTTGCTTTGAAGACGACAACGTGATCCATGTGGCCAACAAGGTGGACCCGATTGCCGACATCGAGGTCATACAAACCGAGCTGTGCTTGGCCGACTTGGCCGCTGTCGAAAAAGCCATTCACCGCGTAGGCAAAATTGCCCGCTCCGGCGACAAAGAAGCCGCCAAGCAAATGGCGATTTTGGAGAAGTGCCAAACCGCACTCAACGACACCAAGCCCGTGCGCACCATCGACTTCAGCAAAGAGGAGCTGGTCGAACTCAAACAATTCTTCTTCATCACCGCCAAGCCCGCCATGTTTGTGGCCAATGTGTCGGAAGACGGTTTTGAAAACAACGCTTTTTTAGACCGTCTTACGGCGTTTGCCAAAGCGCAAAACGCGCCTGTGGTGGCCATCTGCGCCAAGATAGAGGCCGAGTTGTCCGAGATGGAAGACGCCGACCGCTTGGAGTTTCTCAAGGAGTTGGGCCAAGAAGAACCAGGCTTGAATCGCCTGATTCGCTCTGCTTACTCGCTCTTGGGTTTACAAACCTACTTCACGGCCGGCGTTAAAGAAGTGCGGGCTTGGACCATCCGTGTAGGCGACACCGGCCCGCAAGCCGCTGGCGTGATTCACACCGATTTCGAGAAGGGCTATATACGTGCCCAAACCATCGCCTATGACGACTTCATCAGTTTTAAAGGCGAGCAAGGTGCGAAAGACGCCGGCAAGATGCGCGCAGAGGGCAAGGAATACGTTGTGAAAGACGGCGACGTGATGAACTTTTTGTTCAGCTCGTGATGCCAGGCAGGCTGGGCAACCACCACATCACCCACTGCCAGCCCCATACCAACATGGCGTACCTCAGTGCTTTGCCTAGAGCCATATAAAGAACGCAAGGCCAAAACGGCAGTCTTAAATAGCCCGCCACCACACACAGCGGGTCACCAATGATGGGCAACCAAGCGCCTAAACAAGCCACGGGTCCCAAGCGTTCCAGCCAACGTAAAGCTCGCATGTGTTGGGTCACATGTGTTTGGTTCAAACGTTGGGCCATCCACCGCTCAGCTCCCCAACCCATGCCCCAACCGACTGCACCCCCCAGCGTGTTGCCAAGGGTTGCGACAAGCAATGCGGGCCACACAAGCTCGGGGTGAAAACTCAACAATGCCAACAGCACGGGCTCTGAACCCAGCGGCAATAAAGTGGCAGCCAATGCAGCACAAATGAACAAAATGACTAAACCCCATTCGGGTGTGGCCATGTTTGTCAAGAGGGTTTGATAAAAAAAATCCATGATTTGTCAGTGTAAAGGTTCAGTCATTGCAAATAAATCCGCATGTAAACGCACAGAAAAAAATCAAAAAAATTTATCCCAAATAAGAAGATGCGCCGCTAGAATCGTGCCTCGTTTTTCAGCATATCGCTACTTCTCTATACCTCATGCACATAGGCTCTTACGAATTACCCCACGGTGTTTTTGCTGCGCCCATGGCTGGTGTCACAGACCGGCCTTACCGCATCTTGGCCAAGCAACTGGGCGCAGCCTATGCGGTGTCTGAAATGGTCACGGCCCGAGAAGACTTGCGAAGCAGTTTGAAAACCTCGCGTCGCTTAGATCACACGGGGGAGAGTGGTCCTATCGCTGTGCAAATAGCGGGCACGCAAGCGGACATGATGGCCGAGGCCGCCACTTACAACTTGCAACGTGGTGCGCAAATCATTGACATCAATATGGGATGCCCCGCTAAAAAAGTGTGTCACAAGTGGGCAGGTTCTGCCTTGATGCAAGACGAGCCTTTGGCGCTTTCCATCATTGAGGCGGTTGTCAAAGCAGCCCAAGCCTTTGACGCGCCGGTCACCCTCAAAATGCGCACCGGCTGGCAAAGCGATCAGCGCAATGCGGTTGCATTGGCCAAGAAAGCACAAGATGCGGGCATACAAATGATCACGGTCCATGGCCGTACGCGAGACCAAGGCTATAAAGGACAGGCCGAGTACGACACCATTGCGCAAGTCAAACAAGCGGTCTCGGTTCCAGTGGTTGCCAACGGGGATATAGATTCACCGCAAAAGGCCCAGCAGGTGTTGCAGCAAACCGGTGCAGACGCGGTCATGATTGGCCGTGCAGCACAAGGCCGGCCTTGGATATTTCGCGAGATCCACCATTTTTTAACCCACGGTACGCTGTTGGCGCCCCCCTTGGTTGCAGAGCTCAAGCGCTTGATGCTGGACCATTTACAAGACCACTACAGCTTGTACGGCAGCTTTACCGGTGTTCGTACTGCTCGCAAGCACATTGCTTGGTACCTGCAAGGTTTGCCTGGAGCCAAGATATTCAAAGACCACATGAATGCCATTGAAGACTGTGATGCGCAGTCTTTGGCGGTTGCTGATTTTTTAGATGAGCTGGGTCAGGTGACTGATCGTTTGACTTATGCCTCATCGGTATTAGAGACGGAGACTACAGAATGAGCAAGAAACAAATAGAAGAAGCTGTTCGCCACAGCCTAGAGACTTACTTCAAAGATTTGCGCGGCGAAGACCCCGATCAACTGCACAACATGATGATCAATGTCATGGAAAAACCCCTGCTCGATGTTGTCATGCGCCATGCAGAAGGCAATCAATCGCGCGCTGCTGGTTGGCTGGGTTTAAATCGCAATACATTGCGCAAAAAACTGACTGAACACAAACTGTTGTGATGATTCCTATGAGAGCCTTGATTTCCGTCTCAGACAAAACAGGCATTGTGGAGTTTGCAAAAGCTTTGCATCAATTAGGCATAGAGCTGATTTCCACCGGTGGTACCGCGCAATTGCTGAGTGCCCAAGGTTTGCCCGTTCTTGAGGTGGCAGAGCTCACGGGCTTTCCAGAGATGCTCGATGGCCGTGTCAAAACCTTGCACCCCTTGGTGCATGCGGGCTTGCTTGCACGTCGCGAAGTTCCCTCGCATATGCAGGCTTTGAAAGACCACGGCATCAGCACCATCGATTTCTTGGTGGTCAACCTCTATCCCTTTGAAGCCACAGTCGCCAATCCAGACTGCAGCTTGGAAGACGCCATAGAAAACATCGACATTGGCGGCCCTGCGATGGTGCGAAGTGCGGCCAAAAACTGGAAGCACATTGTTGTCATCACAGACGCCAGCCAATACGCCATGGTGTTGGATGAACTTGCGCAGCAGCAAGGCGTGAGTGAATTGACGCGTTTTCAGTTGGCGGTGAGTGCGTTTAACCGCATCAGCAATTACGACGGCGCTATCAGCGACTATTTGTCTTCTCTCGATTTGACTTCAGACAAACGCAGTGTGTTTCCTGGCCAAGCCAATGGACGCTTTGTCAAACTTCAAGACCTTCGCTATGGGGAAAATCCGCATCAACTGGCCGCTTTTTACAGGGATGCGCATCCTGCGCCGGGTTCCTTGGTCACAGCCAAACAACTTCAAGGCAAGGAGTTGTCGTTCAACAATATTGCCGATGCGGATGCCGCCTGGGAGTGCGTGAAGAGTTTTGATACGCCCGCTTGCGTGATCGTCAAGCATGCCAATCCTTGTGGTGTCGCCGTGGCTGAGGATGCTTTGGCAGCCTACAACAAGGCTTACCAAACCGACCCCACTTCTGCATTTGGCGGCATCATTGCTTTTAATTGTCCAGTCGATATCTTGGCGGCAAAAGCCTTGGGCCAGCAATTCATGGAGGTGTTGATTGCACCTTCTTTCACTGGCGAGGCGCTTGTTTTTTTGCAAACCAAAGCCAATGTCAGGGTTTTGCAAATCGCGCTTCCCCCAGGTGGCGCGGATGCTTGGTCGCAAGGACGCAACTTGATTGACGTCAAGCGAATTGGTTCGGGTTTATTGATGCAAACCGCAGACAACCATCAATTGCGCTTAGAAGATATGCAAGTGGTGACCCAACGCCAGCCAACTCCTGCGCAACTGCAAGACCTGTTGTTTGCTTGGAAGGTGGCTAAATTCGTCAAGAGCAATGCCATTGTGTTTGCCGGTCTTGGCATGACCTTGGGTGTGGGTGCGGGGCAGATGAGCCGACTCGATTCAGCGCGCATGGCTGGCATCAAGGCGGGTCATGCCCAGTTGTCACTCAAAGACGCTGTGGTGGCCAGCGACGCTTTTTTCCCCTTCAGAGATGGCTTAGACGTGGTGGTGGATGAGGGCGCTTGCTGCGTGATTCAACCTGGCGGCTCCATGCGTGACGCCGAGGTTATTGCTGCAGCCGATGAGCGTGGTGTCGCCATGGTGTTCACAGGCGTGAGGCATTTCCGACACTAAAGTATTTCTGTCTGTCATAATGAATCGATCAATTTGTTTTATCAAATTTAAAAAATTAAATACAGAAGGAGTCGCTTATGCGGGCTATCAAGCAGGTTAAAAAACTTATAGAAAAAACGCCCGACTCAAAATCAGGACAAACTTTTTCCAAACTCATTCTCTCTTTAGAGTCTGATGTGGAGTTTTTGGTGAAAGATTTGTACCAATTGGATTCTGAAGAATTTGATTTGGCAATAGAGGTACTCAAGGATTGGCGTATTGACCGCTTCTATCTAGGTAAAGCCAAAGCATTCGATTCAGCTACCCACGCGCACGCTTTGTCAGCAGTGAAGTAACCACTCTTTAAGCCGCTCTAGGCTGACTTCAGGGTGAAATTTTGTATTTCAGTTGAAAGCTGATGCCGCCATAAAGACTGTCCTGTACCGAGGGGATGATGGCGGTATTTAATCCCCAACGCTGGCCCTCGATACTGACCATAGGTATCAAGGCTGGAAACATGCCACCTTGGTTGGCTTTGGGATAACCATCAAAAATTCCCACTACAGCGCCTAGCTTGAACATATGTAATTTCCACGGCATGACATACATGCCAAGGTAATTGGAGTGTTGGTGGTCGCTGTTTTTAAAGCCACCGGCGGTGAGAGCGTAAGTGTCATTCAAAGCCCATTCAATGCCCAAGCCAGGGTTGGCATTTCGCAAGCCCTTGTCTTGATCGAAGTGAGAGGTGTAAAACCCCGCGTTGAGCCACACTGCTTTGGGCTGCATGGGGTTGGCAAAAGCTTGCTCTAGTTCGCTGTTGGCTTGAGCTGTTGAGATTGAAGCAAGAAGGCAAAGCAAAAGCCAAGCATGTTTGTGTGTGCTTAATTTCATAGCGTGGCGAACACTTCAGCAGCAGCTTGCACCGTGTCGGCGATGTCTTGTTCAGTGTGTGCACCGCTGACAAAACCGGCTTCGTAAAGCGCTGGCGCGATATACACACCGCGGTCAAGCAAACCATGAAACAGCTTGTTGAACATGGGGCTGTTGCTGGTCATCACCTTGGCATAGTTTTGCGGCAGTTCGGGCAGCAAAAAGAAGCCAAACATGCCGCCTTGGCAATCGGCGCTGAAAGGCACACCCGCTTCGGCCGCCGCAGACTTGAGGCCGTCTACCAAGCTTTGCGTACGGGCTGACAAAGCGTCAAAAAAACCGGGCTTGGAAATTTCTTTCAAGGTAGCCAAGCCGCAAGCAGTGGCAACCGGGTTGCCGCTCAAGGTGCCGGCTTGGTAGACAGGACCCAAGGGAGCGAGTTGCTCCATCACCGCGCGCTTGCCACCAAAAGCAGCCAGTGGCATGCCGCCACCAATCA